>CBDUZQ010000079.1:0-9294 GCA_965371755.1 uncultured bacterium | reverse complement strand
TCCTGGGGATAGCACAGCCACCAGTACTCACCATCGAAGTACATGTAGTAGTTATATTCAACCAGTTTTCCCTCGACGACTTTGGAGTACAGAAGCTTCTGGTAGCTGGAGTCGTCCAGGTTGATGATTCGCTTGGCTGGTCGTTCGAGATGATAGCGCATCAGTTTGAGGTCACGGATGATCGGCGAGGCGCAGTCGTTCTTCAGGGGGATACCGATGTACTCGATGCCGAATCGACCCGCTCGCTTCAGCGATGCCTCGGTCCAGAGGTAGTGGGCCGACTCGATGTTACCTGAGATCAGCAGGTCGAAGTACTCGGTTAGAATTTTCACCGGACGTTCGGCGGCTTTGGATTCTCTCGGAATCATGAGGGTTGGAAGTATCGATAGGCCCAGGACGAGGATACCTGGCAAGATTGTTTTCATTGGGACAGTACTCCTGCTATAGTTGCGCCGGTCGGCCGTCAATATCATCCATTTTACAAGTCATGTCCAGAACTGTGTCAAAAAAAAGCCCGCCGAGCGGCGGGCTTTCGTGAAATCGAGAAGTCGTTAGAAATTGAAACCGACACTGAAACGATGGGTCGATTCAAGACGACCGAAATCCTGCCAGGCGTAATCGATCAACAGATCGGTTTCGCCGGTGATGTTGGTCATCAGACCGCCGCCCAGGGACAGACCTTCCTCGTCATAGCGGAACTTGTAACCGCCCCTGAGGAAGAACATCTCGTCGTAACACCACTCAGCGCCGAACGATCCCTGTTGGTGCGCATCGTTGGGATGTTTGAGTTCGCTGGACAAGGTCACCAACGAGTTGGAACCCACCTCGAAATCATAGGCCAGACCCAAACGGAACATCATGGGCAAGTCGTACGGAGTCGTTTTGACAGAGGCCGGGACGCCGGAGCTGTTGTCCTGCGCTTCACGTTCGTCCCAACTGACGTCGAGGTCGGGACCGTCGAACTGAAGTTCCGGACCCATGTTGGTGATACTCATACCCATCCTGAGCGACCTGAAACCGGTGTAGAGCAAGGTTCCAAAGTCGAACGCAAAGGTAGCAGCGTTTTCCTTGTGGATGCGTTCACCGACATACTTAAGCGATCCTCCAAAAGCGAATCGATTAGTCAATTGACGCGCATAAGTCAAACCCACGGCGTACGACACGGCGGAATAATAATCGCCCGTGCCGTCCTGCTGTTCAAAGGTCGTGATCTCCTGATCATCCATAGAGAGCACCGTAACCGAGACGCCGAAGACTCCGATATCTTCAAACCGTTTGGCGTAGCCGAAGTAGTTCAGGTCGATATCCAGAAGCCAGTTTACGTTAGTGAAACCGACGGCGGAGTTCTCTACCTCAACCAGTCCGGCCGGGTTCCAGAACATGGAGTAAACGTCGTTGACCATCGCCACCGAGGCCTCACCGGCGCCCTGGTACCGGGAGCCGACGCCGATCTTCAGAAACTGCGCGCCGGCCGTACCAATCTTGGCGTTTTCGGCGGAGGTGGTAGCGGCCGCAAACAGCAGCAACATTAGCCAGATTATTCTTTTCACTTCACACCTCCAATTATTTGATAATGGCGAAGCGACCGAGGTGCTCGCCATAGTCGGATTCAACGTGGTAGATGTAGGTGCCGCTGGCTACCTGCTGGCCACTGCTGGACAACAGATCCCAGGTTTCGGCGCCGTCGCCATCATCGTTTTCTAAAGTCCGGATCAGATCACCGGCCAGCGAGTAAATCCGTATCGTGCAGTTTACGGGCAGACGGTTGAACGTAATCACCGACGGCTGGTTGGCCGTCTCCACCAGCGCCGAGTAACGCCCAAAGTACGGATTCGGAACGACCCTGATGTCTTTCAGCTCATTACCGGCTGCCGTGGCGCTGATGCCGTCCGGGCGGAACAGGAAGACATCATCCGGTCCGTTCATCGGCGCACCCTCCATGGTCAGGACATCGCCTGTCGATGGATTATAGACATCGGTGTCAAGCGAGAACATCCAACTGTAATGATAGGGGAAAGCATCGTCGGTGACCGTCGTTGTCTCGTTGTAAGGCCAGTCGACAATTGCAAGCTCCTGACTGCTGTCCCAAACACCGGTACCGCCCCAATCCAGCACGGAAAGGGACACGCGCTCGTTGCTGCTGGTATTCCAGACTTCGAATGGCACCCAGTAGGGAATATCCGAGCCGTAGTACCAGTCCAGGAGCCATGAGGCTCTGGTCGAGTTACCGGTGACCCGCAACTCATAAGTGTTGCGATAAGGCTCGTTGCCCCAGACGTAGCTGTCGTCGCCGTACAAGGTTGCCACCGGTGGTCCGAAGACAGTCCCAATCGCCAGCGTGGTGTCGGCGGAAGCAAACTCGGTCTGGCCGTAGCTCCTCGGTACGCGGTCACCGTCGGTAACGACGACTCTCAGGCCTTCGACCACTTCGTACAGGTTGGGATCACCCGACAGAACTTCCTGGTCTCTGAGCAGGGTATCTCCGGTGGTCATGTTAATCAGGTGCCAGACAGTTGCCTCGTTATCCGGCGTATCTTCGAACACTACCTGGTAGTCTGAACCGGTCAGTTCACTCTGGTCGAAGACGATGGGGGCAACGGAGCCATCGCAGGGTAATCCATTGCCGCTGTAATCGTGGTCGACCGAGGAGGCAGCGTCGTAGAAGCCGGCCGGATCGGCCAACGGCGTGACCGCTATTATGTTGGTGGCTTCACCGGCGATGCCGAATCCGGATTGCAGGGCATCGACGCCGGTAATGGTATCGGCGTGATCAAAAGCGGCCAGGCAGTACCAGTACTCGACGCCGTTGTAGAGGCCGGTGTCGATGTACGAGTGCGGTATGGGATCGCCCGGGTTGGTCACGGCGTATTGAGCGATCGTTTGGTAATCGAGAGTCAGACAGTTGTTGCCGGTGTTGTACACCGGCTCGCCCCAGGTCTTGCCGCGGTTGTCGCTACGATATAGTTTGTAGCCGACAAAGTCAGCTTCACCGCTGAGCGGATCGAGGCTGACCTCGGAGGTGTCGCCCCAACTGAGGTAAACCTTCCGGTCGGCGGCTCGTACTGTCAGGTTCGGCGTGACCGGCGGTTGCGGGCCGATGAAGTTGTTGTCGTAGAGCTCCTGAGCCATCGAGGCATTGTTCCGGAAATCCTCTTCGTTTTCACCGGCTACCAGGGCGTATACGCAACGCACGGTCTTGCCGGCGCTGAGATCAATGCCGCGAGTGCATTGTATATAGAACTGATCGGTCGGCGGCAACGATTCGTCGAACTGCTCGCTGTTGATCAATTCGAACATGCCGGGATCGTCGATACCGGTTACGATCGCCCAGTCGTCGCTGCGGAACGCCGTCATACCGAGACCATCCGGCATCTCGAGAATTTTGGTGCCCATGATACCAGTGGCAACGTTGCGGCCCCACCCGGGGTCCCAGCCCATGATGTCATAGTTCCAGGCGAGGTTCTCGGTGGAGTCCCAGGCTACCATATCATTCAGACGGCCGTTCTCACCGGTTCCATCGGGGCCGCCGACGTCGATATCAATATACAACCCAAAGGCGAACTCCGAGTAGTCAACTTGGGTAGTATTGGTGATTTCTACTACGACGAACAGGAAGTCCTCATTATAGCAGTAGTTCCACTGCATTATCGTGTGCGTCAATTCCAGTCCCAGGAGCGGCGCCCCTTCCGCGGCATCGTTGAAACGATAGTGCGACTCCTGCAGCGAAGTCGGACCGCCCGGTGCGTAGTCGGCTGCGAGCGGATCCCAGTTTTGGTTGAAGTCGTATATCTCGCTGGTCGGATCCCAAACGCGCCAGCCATAGGCAGGGTTGCCGCTTTCCAGTCCGACCAAGTCGTTCTGGTCGTAGTCCCAATAGCGCTCGGGGTCGGTGGAAAGGTAGATCAGATACTGATCCTCGCCATTCACCGGCATCGGTAGCGCCTCGAAATCGTCGTAAGTATTGGCTACCAGGGTGTCACCAGTCGGGGTGACGGTGCCCATCCAATAACGGATCTCGCCGATGTAGTCGTGACCGGAATTGCGCGGCCATTCGCCCGAGGGATAACCGTAGTACTGGTAACCGCCGATATACCCGAAGTTGTCGACGGTGGTAACGATGTTTCCCTTGTTATGGGTGATTTGGTCGAGTGTGACCAGACCGGGCGAAAGTGCAGCCGGCGGGCGTGGGTTGTCCGGGTCCAGCGGACCGCTTTGCGGGGCGGGTCGCGCTGCCACCAGGGCAACAGGTACCAGCAGAAGCAGCAGTATCACCCAACCAAGTCTGGATGTAGTGTATTCCGTTTTCATTCTCTCTGCTCCGCTCTAAAAGGTAAACTCAAGGCCGACCCGCAGAGTGCGGGGCGGTGAGTAGTTCTGAGGATCTTGGTCATGCAAGCGATCAAGGTTGAGCAGTTGGTTCAACTCTTCCTCATCCGCCGCCAGCCCGAGCCCGATCTGTTGGCCGTCGTTGTCCGGTTGACCGGTGCGCGAGTATACATCGAGAACGTTGCGCCGGTCGAACAGGTTGTCAACCTCCGTGAACAGGCCGAGTGTATAGCCGCTACGACCAATTGAAAATTCCTTGCTGAAGCGCATATCGACGGCGTAGCTGGCCGGCAGGCGACCTTCGTTGCGTTCACCCAGGCGGTGACCGAAGGGATCGGTCGGCGTGTACGGCAGTCCCGAGCCGTAATGCCCTACGGTCGTGAAACCCCAGGCGCCGGGTAGCGACAGACCGAACAACTCACCATCCCAGTCCGCGGGAACACGATAGCTGAGCACGGCTGTGACGGTGTGGCGCTGATCGAAATCGAGCGGATACTCGCCCACCGGCGCCAGCGTATCTTCGGCCGAGGTGAGGAAGGTGTAGTACGGTTCGGTGGCATAGGAGCCGTTACCGGTGGCAACCATATAACCGTACGAGATCGAGCCACCCAAGTATCCACCAATCGACAGCTTTTGGAGTTGCACGTCGAAGCCCGTCACGGAGCCATAATCGCCGTTGTCGAAGTAGGTGATGGTAGTGGCGGCATCGCGAAGTGAGGCGCGCGTCGTGGCCAGATCCTCGATGTCCTTGTAGTAGGCGGTCAGGTCGATTCGGAGATCCTCGCCGATCAGGTGGTCCAGACCGAGCTCATAAGAGATTGTCTGTTCCGGTTCCAGATCAGGATTACCCAATAGCGGCAGACCCGAAGTGACGTCTCCCTGTATGTTGGTGTACAAGTATGTGAAGCGCGGCTCCTGGTAGTACACGCCGTAGTTGAAATGCATAACCGAGGTTTCGGATATCGGGAAGGACACACCCAGACGCGGTGACAGCCGGGATTTGGACTTAGCCTCCACATAACGCGCTACCGTATCCAGGGGCGCCTCCCGTGGAGTGACGTTGTAGTTGATATCGGCATTGTGATAGTCAAAGCGCAAGCCTACGTTGATGACGAAGTTCTTGTACTCCAGTTTGTCCTGCAGGAAGGCCGAGGCCATCAACGGCTTGCTGGAGTATTTCTCACCATACGGGTTGTCGTTGAAGAACTGTTTGGAGTCCCAGGCTACATCATAGCGCCGATACTCAATGCCGGCCTTGACTTGGTTCGATTTATTTACCTGGGTCAACAGGCTGGCTTTCACCGAGGTGTATTTTGATTCTCTTCGACGGAAGGTCGGATTGAAATCATCGCCGAGCGTAAAGCCTACCACATGGTATGGGTTTTCGTAATCGCGATAGCCCAGATAGTTATCATCGTCAATGGTTCCGTTGTAGTCACCGGTGGCGGAATCAACGGTGTAGCCCGGCCACTGGTCCCAGTAAGTGTCGATCAGGTCAGGTGGTCCCTGCCAGGTACGGGTTCTGAAAGTGTTGACCGTCGCCGAGAAGATCATGCTCTCATTGAAATTGTAATTCCCCGTCAGCCCCAGCAGATGAGACTTCTTCTCGAATACCGGCAGACCGTCAAGATTGAAATCATACGATATGCCGTTGACATCGCGGTGCGTGTAAACACCACCACTGGCGTCATAATAGGTGAAATGACTTTTGAGCTTTACGCGCGGAGTGGGCTGAGCCGTAACCTTGGCCGTCCAGGTGTAAGCATCGTAGCCGTTGGCCGGAAGTGAGGTTTCGTCGGTGAGGTATTCTCCGGCTGTGAAGAACGTGTAGCGTTTGGGATCCATTCCCAAGATCGGACCGGATAGGTTGAACGCTACCGAGCGATTGCCCACGCGTTTGAGATCACCCCAGTCGCCGGTGTTGACGTCATAAGGATGGGTGACTCCTTCGTAAACCTTTATGCCGCCATGAAAGATGGGGCCACCATCGCGGGTGACGGCATTGACAACACCGGAGAGCGCCTCACCGTACTCGGCGGTGTAGCCGCCGGATGTAAGTGACAACTCCTCCAATGCTGACGGCATGATGCGAATGCCGGCAGTCGAGTAAAACGGGTCCTGAACCGAGAACCCGTCGTAGTAGTAAGCCACCTGACCGGCGCGACCACCGCGAACGTGGAGGCGGTCATCGCGGCCGACTACCACGCCCGGATAGTTGGTTAGAACCGACTGCACCGTGGTGATGTTGGGCAAATCCTTCAACCGATCGGCGGTGAAGATTACCCGCGATTCAGTCTGGTCCAGTTGGACTATCGGGTTAGTGGCGACCACTATAATTTCCTGTCCGATCTCGACGGCCTGCTGGTTAAGTTCGAAGTCGACCGGTGTTGTCAGGTCGACCAGAACACGAACCCCCTGTTTGGTTATCGACTTATAGCCCATGAAGGTGACGGAGAGATCACACTTGCCGACAGGCATGTCGATCATGAAATACTCTCCGTCAACGTCCGTCTGTGTGGCGATGTTTGTTCCCGCCAATCGAACCGTTGCCCCCACAATAGGCTCGCCGGTTCGTGAGTCGATAACCTCTCCTGAGATCTTGCCGCTCACACCCGCCTCCAACGGCGCTGCATCAAAAAGCACCAGGAGCACAAGCGGGAGCAAGAACAACGATAGAAGTGGTTTGTACAAGGCAACTCCTCCTGCACTGTTTATATCAAGCATATCTTTATGTCTCTAATCTCTGTTAGGGTCCGGCTTCTGAAACGGAATCGCTTTGTGTTTAATGTCGGCGCGCCAACCGAATACTTGACAGCCAAAAAGGACTCCACTCCGGAACCAAATCCTCGTCTGGGCAACCGATTTCAACCCCGCGAGTCGAACTTATCAAGTTTTGGGCGCGATGTCCGATAGGTAAGGAAATACAACCACCGGCGTTGACCTCCGTGGAATACGCCTGACAGCTTAGGATTGTCAACGTTGTCACAGACGAAGGCTCCAGTACACCTATGAATGACTGGTCCAGGAGAGTTCTCGTAGCAGTAGTGGTGTGGTGTCTTCTCGCCGCAGGCGAGGCAGTACACGCAGCCGATGATGTCCAGGTAGGCATACTCATCCGCGACTCTCTGAAGTCCACCCTGCGGACCCTGCAGGGCGCGCGCAAGGTGATCAAGCGCGCCCATCCCGATGTCGTCTTCCATGTTTTTCAGGTAGGCGAAAACGCCTCGGCCAATCTTGATATCGTTGACTCGCTGGACAGAGTATCGCCGGATGTCATCCTAACTGTAGGCAGTTCGGCAACCGAGTTTGCCGAAACCAATCTCGAAAACGTTCCCATTGTATTTTCAGCGGTGAAATACCCGGTGCTTTCCGGATTCGTCAAATCCATGGCCCGGCCCGGCGGTAATCTCACCGGCGCCTCACTCAATATCCCGGTGAGTCTTCAGTTCAAGTATTTCAAGAAGATTGTCCCGGGGCTTAAGAAGATCGGCGTGCTGTACACCGATAACACGGCCAGCCTGATAGCTCATGCCAGGGTGGTGGCTAACAACGCCGGGCTCACTCTGGTGCCGATACCGGTAAACAACTTTAAGGAATTGCCGCAAGCCTTAGATTCGTTAGCCACGGTGGCTGACGGCATCTGGAGCGTGGCCGACAACAATCTGTTTGACCCCCGCTCCACCCGGTACATCCTGATGAACACCTTGCGTAAGGGCGTGCCGTTCATGGGCTTCTCGCGCCACGTGGTCGAGTCGGGAGCTCTCTTCGCCCTCGATTTCGATTATAAGGCGATCGGGATGCAAGCCGGCGAGATCGTCAAACTGATCCTGGCCGGGAAGAAGCCGGGGAACATTCCAGTATCCCTGGCCGATGTAATTTGGTTTCATTACAACGAGAAAACCGCCCGGCATGTAAAGATCGAGATCCCCGATGAACTGGTGGCTGTGGCCAAGGAGGTGTACCGATGAACCTCCGAAGCTGGATCGACCGCTGGAAGTTGCGCACGAAATTTGTGTTACCGATATCCTTTATCCTGGTCTGTTCGATTCTGGTCGTCAGCGCCTATCTGATCGAGCGGCAGGAAGAAGGCTTTCACCTCGGGCTGGAGACCAACGGCGAGACCATGGTCCGAATTCTGGCCATGCAGGCCGAAAGTGGTGTGCTCTTTGAAGACAGGCAGGAACTGGAGGAGTTGCTGGAGAAATTCTCAGTCTTCGAAGATATCCGTTGTGCCATGATCTATAACCGTGAAGGCGAATTGCTGTCACAGCTTGGCGAATGGGATGATAACAGTACGGTACGACTCAGAGAAATCAACCTGTCCAATGACCCCGAGGATGCTTCCAGCCGTGATTTTTACGTAGAGGACTCCGCCGGCGCCGTCTACATCGAATTCAGTTATCCGGTGATGACCCGTGTCGAAAAGCTGGACCGCGAAAACCTCGGTATCACCGGCGGCATCGACCCATCGTTGACTCGAACGTTTGTGCGTGAGCATTTGGGCGACATCAAACTGGTGCTGAGTCTTGAGAATGTGAACAAATCGATCGGCGAAGCACGCTTGACGGCGATTATTCTGACCTTGATGGTAGTGGCTGTTACGATTGTACTTATCGCTTTCATTGTACGGTTCGTTACCAAGCCGGTCAAGATGTTAGTTGACGTCACCGATCAGGTGGCCCGGGGCGATCTAAGTCAACGGGTGCATCTCAAGCAGCATGATGAGATCGGACAGTTAGCCAACACCTTCAACAAGATGATCGGATCGCTACAGCAGTCACGCAACGAGATTGAGGATTACAATCGAACGCTGGAGGAGAAAATCATCCAGCGAACCCTCGAACTTGAAGATGCCCAGGCGCAGTTGATTCAGTCCGAAAAAATGAGCGCCATCGGTCAGTTGGCGGCCGGTGTGGCCCACGAGTTGAACAATCCGCTTGGCGGCATTCTCGGCTACGCCCAGTTCGC
>CBDUZQ010000078.1:0-9434 GCA_965371755.1 uncultured bacterium | reverse complement strand
CGGAAAGCACCGGTGAAGCGTCCGGTTCCACGGCAACAACCCGGCAACCGTATTTATCTTTGAGAACTGTCCCTGTGCCGGTAATAGTTCCGCCGGTCCCGACGCCTACTACCAGAGCATCAAGGTGCAAATCATCCAGGTCATTGATGATCTCCACGGCAGTGGTACGACGATGCACTTCCGGGTTAGCCGGGTTGCTGAACTGTTGCGGCTGGAAATATTCTTCCCGGCCAGCCAATTCGTTCGCTTTGGCCATGGCTCCTTTCATCCCCTCTGAACCCGGCGTAAGGATGATCTTGGCGCCGAACATCTTGAGTATGGCGCGACGTTCCACGCTCATAGTCTCGGGCATGGTGAACACGCAGCGGTAGCCTTTGGCGGCAGCAATCATAGCCAGCGCGATACCGGTGTTTCCGGAAGTCGGTTCGACGATGGTCAAGCCCGGCCTCAGGCGACCATCTTTTTCGGCCGCCTCAATCATAGACACGCCAATCCTGTCTTTAACTGAACCGCCGGGATTGAAACTCTCCAACTTGGCATACAGCGTAGCCGAGCGAGGCAAAGTAAGTCGGTTAATCCTGACCAACGGTGTTCGGCCGACAGTGTCGGCAATGTTATCGAATCGCATTTGCTTTCTCCGTAATTGAGAACTCTGATTTCTATATATAAGCGACCGATCCTGCCTCTGGTTCCCTTTATCGACTGCCGGCCTGCAACAGAATCCTCAATAGTCAGTCTATCGACAAATCAGCCCCGGACTTTTCACAGTGGGTGGAATAATCGGGTTGCTGGAGTCTGTTGGCGTAAGGAAAAGCCTCTTACTAAAGCAATCCAGCCGCGCCCGAATCAGGATTAAGGTTGACACAGGCGCTGAAGACCCTCTATATGACTAATATAGAGTTGAGCCGGTTCGACTCACGGCTCGGCATTTACTGTCGCGAAACCTGCATAACGATGGAACCATCGCCCGACACTCCCGTAAAGCTCAGTATGCGATGGATTCGTATGCCCTTTTTCCCCGATCAGATTCCCACTAAACATATTGGAGGAGTGCCTTATGGCCCAGATAACCAGAAGAGATTTTGTGAAAGCCGGAGCTATGGGATTGGTGGTGGCCGGAGTCCCCATGATCTTCAAGGGTAACCCGCTAGCGGCGTTCGCAGCGCCGCCGCCCGCCTCAGGTAACTTAGAGGAATACTTGAGACATTTCGCCGTCAGCGATGTCGAAATTCGTGATGTGATGTCGGCAGCCCTGGCTCATGGCGGCGACTATTGCGATCTTTTTTTTCAACACACCATCAGCAACACGGTGGCCCTGGAAGACCACCTGGTCAACCGGGCGTACACTAACGTAGATTTAGGTGTTGGCATTAGAGTGATTGAGGGGGACCGGATCGGTTATTCCTTCACTGAGGAGCTTACACCGAAGGCCATGAGACTGGCGGCCCGGACAGCGGCCAATATCGCCAGCCGGAGTCAGGCCGCGGCACCTCAAGAGTTGGTGACCAACGATGTGCCGAACTACTACCCTATCAACATCTCCTGGGAGGAAGTAGGGATCGACCGGAAGATACCACACCTACTAACCCTGAACGAAAAAGTCTTTGCCATTGACAAGCGCATCGTCAAATCCCAGGTATACTTCACCGACAGCACCAGCTACATGATAGTGGCTTCCTCTGACGGCCGAATAGCTTGCGACTATCAGCCGATGACTCGGGTCTTCGTGAGTTGTACCGCCGAACAGAACGGGCGGCGCCAGGAGAATGGATACAATCTCGGTGGTCGGCATGGGATGGACTACTTCAGTCCGGAAAAGATTGACCTTCTGGCCTCGACGGCTGTTCGGCGCACGGTGGTGTTGTTCGAAGCGGTAAAGCCTGAGGGCGGCGCAATGGAGGTTGTACTCGCTCCCGGCAATTCCGGCATCCTTTTGCACGAGGCCATCGGTCATGGCATGGAAGCTGACTTCAACCGCAAAGAGACCTCTATCTTCTCCGACAAGATCGGCAAGCCGGTAGCTGAGAGTTTTGTGTCGATTGTCGATGACGGCACTAATCCGAATATGCGTGGTTCGATCAACATCGACGATGAAGGCAACCAATCAGAGAAGACCTACCTGGTTCGCAACGGCATTCTCGAGAGCTACCTGCACGATCATATCAGCGCCAAGCATTACAGCGTCAATCCAACCGGCAACGGTCGGCGACAGTCATTCCGTCACCAACCGATGCCGCGGATGCGCAATACCTATATGCTCGCCGGTCCCCATAAGCACGATGAGATCATCCAGAGTGTCAAGAAGGGCATCTATGCTGAGTCCTTTTCCAATGGAGAAGTACATATCGGCGCCGGTGACTTTACTTTTTACCTCAAGTCCGGCTACTTGATCGAAAACGGCAAGAAGACGCGTCCGATCAAGGATGTCAACATTATCGGCAACGGACCCGACGTGCTGACCAAAGTGGTGATGGTCGCCGATAACCTGGAGTTGATGGAGGGCGGCGGCACCTGCGGCAAGAATGGTCAGTGGGTGCCGGTATCGTTCGGATTGCCGACGATCAAGGTGTCGTCGATCACTGTCGGCGGTGTCTCCTCGTAAGACGGCGAAACGGTCCTTGAGTGTCGTGACAAGCATGAGAAGCAAAGAAAGTATAGAAGATGAATAAATCAGAATCATATGAACTGGCCAGATGGGTGGTGGCCCGGGCCAGGAAGGCCGGAGCCGACGATGTAGCCGTCGATATTTCACGCAGCCGCAATATCGAGATCGGATGTCGCGAGCGGCAGGTGGAGACGCTGAAGGAGTCAACCCAGAACTCGCTAAGTCTTTCGGTGTATGCCGGTAATCGTTATTCCGGCCACTCGACCAACGATGTCCGACGGGAAGGTCTGGAGTCGTTTGTCACCGAAGCGGTAGCCATGACCAAGTATCTCAACGAGGACCCGTATCGAACGTTGCCGGATCCCAAGTACTACGCGGGAAGAGAGTCACTCGATCTGCATATGTTTGACCCGGCCTACGATAGTCTCACCTCGGACGAACGAGTGGCCATTGCACGCCGGATCGAGGACGCCGCCCTGGCCGAAAGCGAACGCATCATCTCCTGCACATCCAGTTTCTCCGACTCGTTTTTCGAGACGGTCAAAGTCCATAGTAACGGATTCGAGGGGGACCGGACGGGAACTTCGTTCTCAATCGGCGCTGAGGCCACAGTTCGTGACGATTCCGGCAGCCGCCCCGAAGACTGGGACTGGCGCACGGTGCGTTTCCGCAAAGATCTGCCGGCCGCCGACGTTGTCGGAAAGCTGGCGGTGCAGCGGGCCCTGCGCAAGCTTGGTCAGACCAAGCTGGAGTCGGGCCGATATGATATGCTCATCGAGAATCGCGCCGGCAGTCGGCTGCTTCGGGCGCTGATCGGCCCCATGAGCGGACGTTCCCTGCAACAGAAGAGCTCCTTTCTCGAAGACAAGCTTGGTCAGAGAATCGGATCGGACAAACTGACTATTATCGACGATCCCTTCATCGATTTCGGGCTGGGTTCACGGTTGTTCGATGGTGAAGGCATGTCGACAAAACGCCGGGTTATGGTCGACAAGGGCGTCTTGAAGTCGTTCTACATCGATACTTACTACGGCAAGAAGCTCGGGATGGAGCCGACGACCGGCTCGACCACCAACCTCGTTTTAGGCAAGGGCGATAAGTCGCTTGATGAGATGATTGAAGGCATGCAGCGCGGCATTCTGGTGACTACGTTCATCGGCGGCAACTCAAACTCCACCACTGGCGATTTCTCGTACGGAATTATGGGCGTCCTGATTGAGAATGGCCGGGCGGTCAAACCGGTTAACGAGATGAACATCTCGGGTAACCTGTCGGAGTTATGGAATCAACTGGTGATGGTGGGCAATGACGAGTATATGTACTCGGCCTGGCGTCGTCCCAGTATGTACTTCAAGGATGTACACTTCAGCGGCGCATAACTCTGGCCGACCAGTGGACGCTTCTTTGGACAACGTGTCAGCCGGGCGAAGATAATCCGCGTCCGGCTTTCGTGTGGGGATGTTTTTTCAGATGGATCGCAGTCCAGGTGTGACGATCAACAGCAGGAAACGTCGCCTGAACAATCGCAGGAAGGTTCGGTGCCGCGGATGGCGCCGATAATAATGCCTGTAGCGCAGCCGACACCGGAATCAACCGAGATTGCATCCTCAGAACAGTTTTTCGCGCATGCGCCGCACTCCATGCAAGCATCACGATCGATGATCTTCGCCCGTTTGTTCTCGATAACAAAGACGGCATGAGGACAGACCTCAAGACAGAGGCGACAGCCGTTGCACTTGAACTCGTCCAGTTCAAGGGTAACGATATTCGTCAAGTAGCGTAAACCGGGCACTATGGTCTCCTTACTTCGCTCCAAGCTCAACCCTGGACAAACCGCGCTGTCACCCAAAGCACTAATCCGGCAGCGGCGCCAATGATCTGTAGCGGCACTGCCACTCGCATCTCGCGTCGCACGCCCGAGAGTGAGGTGTACGTCGATGCACCGGTGAAATTCATGCCTATGAAACTCGCGATGGACGGGATCATCAAAGCCCAGGCAATCGTGTCCCAGTCTCCAATCGGCCACACCGCACGCGTCCATCCGTAGAGGCCGCCGATCAAGACAACAACCGATCCGGCTATGGCTCCCTTGAGAGCAAAGGATCGGCCCGGCAACCACGGCAACAACGTCGGAGTCAGGGTTCCGCCTGCAAAGTAAGCAGCAAACAACAGTAACAGGGCAGGAAGTCCGACAGACATCACGCGGTCCAGTGAGTACAAATCTCGCCCCAGTCCGGACAAGACGAACAGCGCCGCAGCCACCGCCAGCAGATACTTGCCGGACATAAGCAGTTCGACCGGGATGAGGACCAGACGGTCGTACCACCCGAAGCGGACCAGGCGCATCTCGGTTGTGACCTTAAGGCCGGCATCAAGGAAAGCCGGAATATCAGCGGCCCGAATGGGACCATAGATCACACGAAAACCGGTGCGATCTTTCACCTCGTGAGCACTGACACCGGGCCCGCCGAGTTGCGGCAGGATCAACTTGCAGTGCGATACGATCTCCGCCAGACCTGTCGACTCAATACGCCGGACTATCTCGTCGGTACCGAAACTCCCTTTCCCGGCAGCACACCATACGTTGATCCCTTTGGTGTCGAGAACCATGATCCAGGCGTCACGACCATGAAGATTGGAGCGCAGATGATCAAAGCTCATCTTATAGTTGGCAGAAACGAACACCATCGAATCCGCCGACGGGTTTCCGACCGCATACAAACCGGGCGCTACTGCATACTTCATGCGCCCAATACCCCAGCGGGCTTTCCAGCTCCCGAGACGATCCCAGAGATCCAAGACCGTCGACACTGCCGGAACATCACCGACCAGCGTCGCGACCGTTTCCACAGCGACAGCAGTATACAGTCCACCAGACGAACCCCCGCAACAGCAGACGGCACCGGGGGCGAACTGAGTACGGTCGGACGACGCCGTTTTGATGCGACTGAGATCGATGGGCGTTGAAGTTGGACGTTGCCTGGGTCGTTCGGACAAATCAGAGTTTCCTATGATAGGCTGTTGTTGTCTCTTTTAACCATCATTGGCCGGTGCAGGTTTCACTTTTGTTTCAGAATATATCCGACTCGACCCGCAATCAAGTCCAATTGACCGCTCAGTCGGTTAGACGGTCAGGACAAAGGGTGCCCGGAAGTAGGGGTGTTGAGTCCCGGGAGTAGGCCACATAATGGTGCCTTCGTTGTGACGGGGTGATCTTAAGATCGCCCGGCATGATGCTGGTTTTCCGCCGGATGGTTAGTTTGGCCGACGTCGATCCATGATGTGCATAACGGCGGCCACGACCGCGCCCATAAGAAACCCGATGGCGGTGTTAACGGCGAGGATTCCAGCAGCAGTAACCAAAGCTATTGTCAGGCCGTCCCGGCTCTTCTGGTCCACAACCGGCAGCGCCAATTGTATGCCGGCGAATACCAGAAGAACGCCCAGGATCGATCCTGGATAGTAGGGTAACAGTTTCAATGCGGCAGCACCCAGACCCAGTCCGACCAGCAGCTTGCCGACACCCAACATAATGACCGATCCCCCGGTGCGTGCTCCAAAGAAATACTGCCCGGCCAGTCCTCCCGATCCGTGGCACATCGGCATAGCACCAAACCCACAACCGACGACGTTCATCAAACCGACAGACACGGCCATACGTTTTGTCGATACCCGCCGACCCGGAAAAAGATCGCCCGATAGAGCACAGACAGCGAGAACAGAGTTCAGCAGAGTGAGCGGCAACTGGGGCAACGCACCACGCCACAGGCCGCTGTACCAGGCGTTGCCATCGGGGATCATAGCATGAAACCCGGGTAGGCCCAGACTATATAGTGCAGGATCCGATGGAGCCAGAGTCACCATCAGAACAACGCCGATGGCGAACAAAGCCAGCGCAGAGGGAAACCTCCGTGATCTCCTCAGGCTCAGTGCAAGCAGACCCATTACCAGGCCGACGACAACACTGTCCGTTCCTAACCACCGTGTATCCGCCACCATCTCAATCCCTTTGAGTGCCAGCTTAAGTCCAACACCCAGTTGGATGCCCCGAATGACAGCGGTTGGCACCAATTGTTCGACCTTTTCGACCAGGCCGGTGCTTCCCAGGAATAACACCAAGGCTCCGACCGTCAGTCCGGCCGCCGCAATCTCGGCGGGCAACAACTGCTCGGCAATGGCGACCGCGGCAATGGCCTTCATCGGCTGGACGGGAATCGGCAAGCCAAAGATGATACCGGTCGTGATGTTAAACAAACCGGCGAAGATGAGCACTATGGCCGGATCAAGCCCGCTGACCATAATCATGGCCGCTGTCAGTGGAATGAAAGTACCAAGATCGCCGAGGCCGCCGGAGAATTCAATCAGCGAAAACCGCATCCGGTGAAGATTCTGCCGACATCGTCGCAGGAACGGTTGGTCCGCAGAGTTCAGGCTTGGGGTCTTATCTGCGGTCAACTGCTCAGGATCTGATCCCACGGGACCACTTTGATGGTGGGCAGTTCGACGTTATCAGTGATGCTTTGGAAAATCAAACCATCGGAGCCGAGCAACGCCGACAACGCCGCAGATGATCGCTTGGGTGAGAACTCGGCTAGAATCTCGCCCCCGGAGTTGGTGAATGAACCCGGCCAGATCAGCATCCGTCCGGTCTTGCGAATGGAGTCCGGGCTGAGTCGCGCGGACATGGGAGACAAGCGATAGTCCTTCCACCCTGCCATCTTCTTGAGGGCCGGTAGCACGAATATGGCGCAAGTCACAGCCGTCGATAGCGGGTTGCCGGGCAATCCGAACAGGAGTTGGTCCCCGCGCCGGGCAAAATAGACCGGCTTGCCAGGTTTGATCCGAATCTTGTGAAAGATCGATTCGAATCCGGCAGCTTCAGCAGCTTCGATCACCAGATCGCGCTCACCGGCCGAAACACCGCCGGAGGTTGCGATCACCTCGGCTTCACTCGCCATGATCGTCTGCAACTGCTCAACAGAGTCACCCACACCGGTCAACCGCTGCAACGATCGACTCAACGGCCTCACCATGGCCTCAATCGTGAACAGATTGGAATTGTACACGGCACCTGGTGGCAGCACGTCACCGGGTGGAACCAGTTCATTACCGGTGGTCGCAATGAGCACTGACGGTCTGTTGTACACGGTCACCTCAGACAATCCGATCGAGGCCATTAGCCCGATGTCAAGCGGACCTATCCGATCACCGGTTTTGAACAGCTTCTGTCCCGCCTCGACATCCTCACCCGGTGCGCGAATATAGGTGTAGTTTCCAATCGCCTGGTGGAACGTGACCTGCTTGTCGTCATAGGTTGTGTCCTCGAATCGCACCACCGCGTCGTAGCCATCCGGCACCGGCGCACCCGTCATTACTTTGACCGCCACCCCTTCTTCGAATGGGGCCACCTGGGCATCACCGGCAAAGAGGGTTTCACGATACGGCAGGACTACGGCGCTGGAACCATCGCACTCGGACAACCAGGCCGCGCAGACCGCGAATCCGTCCATGGCCGAATTGCGATACGACACCACATCGATGCCCGACACCACATCCTCGGCCAGGTAATAGCCGACGGCATCACCGATAGAACGTTCAACTTTAGGCAGAACGGATACGTTGTCGAGAATGGTTTGGGTAGCTTCTTTGTAACTGATCATGAGTCAACCAGATCCTCCTGACAGTCGGTGATGGCGCCGGCAATCAGTTTAAGGGGATGCTTGATGACGGGTAAGATAAACTGCAATATCTCCTGCACCGCTTTTGGCGAGCCGGGCATATTGATAATAAATGAATGCTCCGCCACACCTGAGACGGCGCGAGAGAACATAGCATACGGAGACTTGTCGCGACTAAAAGTACGGATCGCTTCATCAACTCCGGGAGTGGGACGGTCCAGCAGAGTGCGCGTTACTTCCGGCGTGTTGTCACGGGCGGCACAACCGGTACCGCCGGAAGTCAGAACGAGGCAGTATCGTTGATCGATGAAACTCTTTAGCACTTCGTGAATTGCCTTCGGTTCATCTGAGACCACGACCGATTCCGTCAGATCGAATTCGGTACCCTCGAAGGCCGCTTGAATCACCGGCAAACACTGATCCTCTCTTTGACCTCGGGATGCTCGGTCGGAAATGATAGCAACGCCGACAGTGAATCTCATCTTAAGCCCACACTATGGCATCACCGACACGAATGACGCCGCCTTTCAGCACGCGCACAAATACTCCTTCGCGCGGCATGATACAGTCGCCGACCGCCTCTCGAATGTGGCAGTCATTGTGACACTCCTTGCCGATCTGGATCACTTCCAGCACAATGCGCTCGCCGATCATGAGCTTCCGGCCAATTGAAACGTCCTCAAAGTTGAGCCCCATGGTGGTCAGGTTCTCGGCAAAGACGCCCGGCTTGAGATCGACCAGATGCTCATCCATTTTCGAGAACGACTCCAGAGGCAAGAGCGACACCTGACGTTCGGAGCCGGCATGGGCGTCACCCTCGATACCGTGGTTTTCCACTAATGTGGCCTCGCCGACATTGTGCTTCTGGTCCCCTTTTGTCTCTGAGACTGAGATGCTATGTATCCGTCCGTCTGTAGTCACCCGAGCGGCCTCCTGTTTTCTCTAATAGTGTCAAGTCCGAGATAACGATGTCCCTCTGCGCCGCCTTCAGCATATCATAAACGGTCAGCGCCGCCACGCTACAGGCAGTGAGCGCCTCCATCTCGACGCCGGTTTTTCCCATGCAAGTCGCCGTGGCCTGAACGACAATAGAACCGGCCGCTTCATCCATCTCAAATACAACCTCCACGTGATCAAGTCCGACCGGATGG
>CBDUZQ010000077.1:0-9634 GCA_965371755.1 uncultured bacterium | reverse complement strand
GTACCGTTCCATGAGACAGTGTGATGACCGGCGGGTTTGTGCGCGTCGACCAATGTCGTCACCGACTGGCCGAGGACATTGAAGATATCCACTCTGACGCGGGCAGGTTGTGGCAGGCTGAAATCTATGAAGGTAATCGGATTGAACGGATTAGGATAGTTCTGCGAAAGCTCGAAACGATTCGGCATCGATGGGCCTGATTCGACATGAAAGAGCCGATCCTCTTGAAGGTAGTAAATGTGGATCGACTCGCCGTTGGAAGTAGCGACGACCTCGCCATCGGTGGCGAGGAAGGAACCGGCCCGGCCGCCATAGTCGATCACTGTGGGCGGCGAGGTGTCAAGATCATAAACCGCTATCCCGCGCTCGCCCACTGTGTAAAAACGGTCCTCGTACACCACGCCGTCAGTAACCGGCAGAGCCATCGGCACCACTGCCTCCACTTGCGGATGGTGCGGGTCGGAACAATCGACGTAGGTCATGTCGTCATAGGTGAAGTAAATCAGATGGTCGTTCATGAACTCCAACTCGAAGACCGGGAGAGCCAAAGTGATACTGGACAGCATCCGCAGGGAGTAGTCGGGAGCTATTCGGTAGATCCGAATCGAATTCTTGCCCGTCGAGACGAACAACAGCGAATCGGCAAAAGTTGCGCCCAGGACTTTGCCGACAATCCGCCAGGTAGCGCCGTATTCGACCACGTTGGAGTCGTTGATAAGGAAGACACTGATCGACGACGCGGCGTACACTAAGATGGCCGATCGATCGGTCGACCAGTCGGCTGCAAACTCCAGATCAAAGGCGCCACGGGGATCGACAAAGATAGAACTCTCCAGGTAATACTCATCAGGGTCAGCAATTGAGGAGATGAATGCGATCTTATTCAGGCCGTTGTACAGTACAATCAAGCTGTCGCCATTGCGGTCTATTGATGCCACGTTCTGCAAGGCTGGGTAGATGGTGAAGTCAAGCCGCGGCACCGTTCGCCACTGGTCCAGCCGGTAGACATCAACCGGATTGGCTTTCCCCCCGGTATACAACCTGCCGTCACGCATAACAAGTCCTGTGATTGGTCCCGGACGATAGAAACCCACCCAGGATTGCCCTGGCTCATCCAGACGGTAGAGCACCAGCCCGCCGAACTGCCCCGGCAACAACAGAAGCGGCCGACCATCGATATAGAACAGATCTCCGTCCGGCAGATCATCACCGATAGCTAAAGTGCTGCGCTGCTGGTAATCGCTGCGGTCGATCAATTCTACAAAGCGATCACCCACGAAAACAAACAGACTGTCGGTCACGAGCATTTCGTAAATCGGCGCCATGCCGTCAATGGAGCCGTAGATGCCCGAACTCGGTAGGCCGAACCGGCCGAACAAAACGCCGTCGTTGATGGCGGCGATTATGAACTCGGTGCCGTTCTTGTAGAACGATGCAGCCCGCTGAGGCACGTAGAGGTAATCTATGAACTGTCCGAAACCGTCACCCGAGATGTCGTAGCGGATAATGCCGTTGTACTCGTCCAACCCGTAGAGAGTATCGTTTGAGACCTCCACCTGCGTCACCAGAACCGGTTTCATGCTGGAGTCGGAGAACGAAATCTGATCGTCGTCGTCAACCGTGAATCTGAGAATACCGGCGAACCAGGCCGACACATAGAGATCATCTCCATGCAGGGCGAAATCCGATAAGGGTAAGCCGACATCGATACCGGCCCTGTAATCGATACTCGGAAGCTGTCCGATATCGATCAACAGCAGACTATCCCCCATCGTGTAAACCACCAGCATATCACCATCAAGTTTCATCCGGACCGGTTCGTCATCAAGGAAGAGTTGGTTGATCTGCACGAAACTCGAATCGATCCGATCAAAGCGACAAACGACGATGCCTTCCGGGGCCAGAGCCACGGCGAAACTATCAACCACCGTCACCGCGTGGAAGCGATTCCACAGTATAGTCTGATCGGGCAGCCGGTCGATACCTCCGGCCTGGACCGATCCACCCAAGAAAAGGCAGGCTGTGACAATCAGGCTCCAACCAGTCGACTTCATTTCATAAGCACCATTTTTCTGGTAGTCGTCTGGGCGGATGTTTTCATGCGGTACAAGTAAACCCCGCTGGCCAGATCGGCGCCGTCGAATTGAATGTGATGACGCCCCATTTTCATGACGCCATCGACAAGAACAGCCACCTTGCGGCCGAGAATATTGAAAACAGTCAACTCAACGTGGGTAAGACGCGGCAGGCTGAACTCGATAGTTGTAATCGGGTTGAACGGATTGGGATAGTTCTGGGAAAGATATAGCCCGCCGGGCAGAGTCGTGGGAGCATCGTCGACGCCGGTTGGCAAATGTGAAACCGGCAGGATGCCGCTGTTGATATTGTCCATCAGGAAGCGGCCGCGATTGCGGTCGTTTTCAGAGGAAGCATCAAAGTTCCACACCAGGATCTCAAGTCCGTCCGTCACCAAGATCAACTCGACCAAACCGTCATTGTCCAAATCCTCGACCAGGGGTGGGTATCGGGAAGAGAACACCTGAGTAGGCCGAGTGGGTGTTGCCACCGGCCAGTCGGGCAGCGGTTGTGCCTGATAGTCGAGGATATAGACTTGCTCGGTACCGGTGCCCGGTAGAATATGGCCGGAACGGATGATAATCTCCGGATAATCGTCGCCCGTGAGGTTGGCCACGGTAGGTGTGCCGAAGGTTACCGGCTCCGTGAAGGCTTCGCCGCCGGCCCGCCCGTCACCATCGACATACGGCGTGCCGTCGGCACGGAAGATGTACAATGAAGCGATGTCATACTCGAAGAAGGTGCAGAGTATTTCAGGGATACGATCCAGATCGAGATCGGCCGCAATCGGATAGGAGCCGATCCACAGTTCGACATTCGGTATCGCTACCGGCCAGCCCGGCAGATCATCGACACCGTTGGTCTTGACCCAAATCGTCATGTCCCCAGCGTTGTCACGGCCCAGGGTAATGATCTCAGGAAGGCCGTCGTCGGTCAGGTCGGCCAGAACGGTGCCGTACACTCTCAGTATGCTCTCTATGGTCGGAGATTCCATACCATAGGCGGCCAGCCCGGTGCGAGCATCGAACAAGCCCAAACCGGTAGTTGGTTCGGGCGAACTGTAGGAGGCAATCACCTCGTTCAAACCGTCGCCGTCCAGATCGGTTGAAGTAACAAACGGTGAGGTCGGCCCGCCGTAACCGTAGGAATCGGATATCCGTGGATCAAACGATGCAAACAACCCATCCAGAGAATAGAAGTACGGATCACCATTGAACTCGTAGGCGAGAATCTGTCCGATCTTGTTGATTAGGACAATCGCCGAATCTTCGCCCAGCCCCAATTGCGCTATCGTAACATTAGGGAAGCCGTACCCGAAGGGAATCTGGCCGGTGGACATCGCTACCGGCCAACCGTCGGCATAGCTACCGTCATAGTTGAAGACGTGCAGACTGTCGAGGCTGGTACAGATAATCTCGTCATGGCCGTCGCGGTCCACGTCGTAAATGGCCGGAACCGTTCGGAAGTCGACTTCGGGGAGGACCGGAAAACCGTCCGCCAACACTCCGGTGGCATGGAACACATAGACCCCATTACTGGTCGGGATAATGATCTCGCGAGTACCGTCGCGATCGAGATCCGCGCAGGAGGCGGTCAGTCCCGGTCGACCCGCTATGCTCTGAGGCCAGCCGCTCGCAAAAGCCGATACCACATTCACAGTAGCTGAATCGATGACCAAACCGGAACTGAAGTAACCATAGAGATAAACATGAAAGATACCCGTGTCCACGCCGGACACCGACCAGTCAAACAGTAGTGAATCAAAGTATTCGCCGGTGGAACCATCCAGACGCACCAGAGGACCCAGTTGTTTACGATAGGCGACGAACATGGAGTCATACTCCGGACCGAAAGCGCTGCCAAAGATCGGAATATGGTATTTCACTTCCGACCCGTTGATTGGCGCCGTCAACTCGAGTTTCTGGCGCCGGACGTGCACACAGTTGGTATACGATCGATTGCCGTATTGATCCGTCACCCGGAAATTAAGGTACCCTTCCTGCGACTGATCGTCAAATAAGCAGGCCACTGAATCGCCCGGCAGTGATGTCCCTGATACCAGGTATTGCCAATCCTCGGACCCGGGACCAACGGAGTAGTCCAACTGCCAGCTTCCCTCGTATGAAGCGATCGGGGCAATGCGAACCGCGAAGTCATCGGTGTACCTATGCCGCCGTTGAGGTTCCACTATGTGGATGCCACCATGCCACAAAAGGTCGTATGACGCGGCTACATTCATGTAGCCGTAACCGGAGACAGTATCGGGACCGATAAGGCTGTCTCCGTTGTCGAGGGGATCGATCAGATCATCAGCGCCCATTCTGAGTATCTCTTCCAGTTCAGCCAGGGCCAGATCCGGTCTGAACCCCCTCAAGAGCGCCGCCGCGCCGGCCACCATCGGCGCTGCCATAGATGTTCCGTCGGCCAGATAATACAGACTGTCGATGATCCTCACGTCGGGTTCGCCGGCTTTGGCGTACATGTCGGTGCCGTCGGCTCTCAGCGAGAGGATATCGAGACCGGGCGCTACGATGTCAATGTGAGCACCCCAGGTGGAGAAATCGGTCATATTGCCGTCGGAGTTACCGGCTGCGACGGCGAAAGTCGAGTCGTATGCAGCCGGGAAGAACCGGTCGTTGCCGCCGGTGTTACCGGGTGCTACGGCTACAAACACGCCGTTGGCTCGCGCGAACTCCATCGCTTCCTCCAACAGACCAGACAAGAACGGTGTCCCCCAACTGATATTGATCACCTGGGCGCCGGCATTGACAGCGTAGATGATACCCGCCACGCCGACAGCCGTAGTGGCGTTGGGACGAATCTTAACCGGCATTATCTCAGCGAACGGCACGATTCCGGCGACCCCCGGAGCGTTCGAATTGGCCGCCACGATGCCGGCAATATGGGTGCCGTGACCGACTTCGTCAGTCGGGTCGTTGTCCCCGATCGGGTCGAACAGTGTTTGGACATCGCCCGACACGTCGTAGCCCAGAGTATCATCTACAAACCCGTTATGGTCATCATCGATGCCGTTATTCGGGATCTCGTCGTCGTTTCGCCAGAAGCGACCTTGAAGTTCCGGATGCAACAGGTCGACTCCGGTGTCGACAATCGCCACTACCACTTTGGTCGTCTCGGCGGGTGAGAAGTAGTATAGCGGCCAGAGCCGCATGTCCTTCTCGATAGTGCCCGTCTTCGTAACCAGGACATCGTTGTAGTAACCGTCATTACGGAGAATACCGTAATAGGTCTGGCCTTCGTTATAGAGGTACCATTGGTTGGAGAAAAGCGAGTCGGCCGGCATGGCAAAGAACTGAATGTAATAGTCCGGCTCCACATACTCCACGTTATCTACGCCGAGTAATGCCGTCACATCGGCCGCGGCCAGCGATTTGGATTCGGTGCGAAAAATGTGTACGCGAGAGAAACCCTCTGAACCGATGAGGTCTCCCCTCAATTGCAGGTGCGAGAACTTCTCGAGGCGATTTCCACGGCCGAGGGACTGGTTCAATGTCTCCATACGGGCCTGTGGCTTGAGTTTCACAATGAACTTCCCCGGTACCGGACCGGTCGGTCCGTTGTCGCGGTACACGGCTTCGCCTGATGCTACCATGAGTAACACCATGACCATCACGGCAGCAAACGCTCGAACAGGTTTTGTCGTCATACTATACATATCCTATAAAATAGTACGCCGTGAGGGGCCGACTCTGGGGTTTCCACGTATGAGACGAACCGGTTAGCGGTCTTGTTTAGCCAAAGTCTCATCTCTTGTAAGATACCGTCAACTAAATAGTTGTCAAGGCAATAAGCGTTGCCCGCCGCGTGACCACGTCCTCAGGACACAGGCTAATTGGATCGCTGTTGGTTTATTTTGTGGAATGGCAGGAGACCACAATCACAGCCGCCTGCGGGTGGCCGCCGTGCCCCCGATCGTCCGGTTCCGGCGATAGAGTGTTTACAGACCGTATTTCTTGCGATTCAACTTGAAATGAGAATCACAGGCGATGATGTCGCGGCGGATCGAGGTCTTTATGCTCTCGAGCTTTGAAGAGTCGGACCGTCTCAAAAGATGGCTGATGATGGTATACAGTTCGACCGTCGGCAACAGACAGATATCGGACTGCCGGGCCAACTCGAGGCATTCCTGATCAAACCAGCTGATACGCTCCTCGGGCGGCTTGCTACGGTCTGCGTTGCCGACCAGGACGCCCTTGACCCGGACATTGGATTGTTGCTTATCGACGATATCTATGAGTTGGACCAGGTTCGATGACGGCAGTGGTCCCTCATCGCAGGCCACCGCCATGAAAATCACACGCGCCCCACCGGTCCCTTTTCCCCCTGCTTCCAACACTACACCGTTTTCACAGGTGTCGAGTACCCGGACATCATACTCCAGTAACGCAAGGGCGATCGAAACTGCCGAGGTCAGTTTTTCGCGGCACTGGTACAAGATACTTGTCACCCGCCGGAGGTCATCATGTTTGCGTTGGAACTTGGTAAGTTGTTCCTGGATCGCCTCCAACTGCGCCTTCGCCAGATCGATACCGCTTTGGTATGGGCTCAATTTGTCCAGTTCGGTAAGATAGTCGGTTATCCACGTGGGCCGACTAGACTGACGTTTGTAGCCACCGACGACCTGTTGAAACGCC
Organism: uncultured bacterium; assembly: GCA_965371755.1. Lineage (GTDB taxonomy): Bacteria > Zixibacteria > MSB-5A5 > GN15 > FEB-12 > JAJRTA01. Next base: position 2,903 of record CBDUZQ010000077.1, on the reverse strand, counting down.
TCAATCAAGAGGCGTTCCTCGTGCAGGACGCTGAATTTCGGTATGACATAAACAAGCCCACGCCAGTCATCGCAAGTTATGCGGGAGACGACCGGATCTTTGAAATACGGTCCACCCGCCGCAACCACTTCACGCTGGCCCTTCGAGATGAAATCCTGCGTCTGCATGCAGACGACACCGGCCCGCGCAAACAGCTTACCAAGGGGATTGCCCGGCGCGACAAATCGGATTGCTTTCACTCGGGAACTATTGAAAGTAAACTTGCCCAGGATATCTTCCAGCCAGAAAAATGCCGACAAGACCGATTCGGTGTAGGATCCAGTACCGGCAGCTGACCGTTTGCGGACTTTGATATGGGAATTCGGTACTTGGGAACGGATCACAAGCAGGCCGCCTCTGCGCAGAAGTTCCCTAAGTGACTCGGATGCTCGTTTGATGCCGGTCAGGAAGCGACCGAATTCGCGTTCATTGTAGGAAATGTACTCGGATTCAGACGGACGTTGGCAATTGGACCGCAAACCGTGCGCGACAGCGAACTCCAGCGGGTCCAGAAACACAATATCATAATCGCTAAAGTCATGTCCGGCCAGTAGATCGCAATGATGGTCAGCTTGCTGATCGGTTGGCCAGTTTACAAACAGTATCTTGCTCGGTGTGCCACCGGTGTTAGCGGTTTTTCCGGCGCCTTTCATAGCCAGGGCGCAAGCCGTATTTCCCATACGCTGTATCTCTGTCCCTTTCCGGTGGACCAGAGCTGTCCGTCCCAGGGGTCACGTTGACATTTAGTAGGCAAACAATCGACGCGTCCACGACAGTCACAACTGTCTACCCAGCTGCTTCAATTCGGACGTGCCCTTCCCCTCATCACTGATGCCGCTGTCTCACTCTTGTGGGTGGCAGTCAGGGCCACCCTGCTGAAGCCGGCTCTTCTTCTCTAATCGGCAACTCCGGCCGCAAATTAAACCAATTCGGCTGTTTTCCTGCCTATTCTGATCATCGCAGCCAGTCAGTGACGTTCCAGGTTGCGTTACCGGCGCCTCGACGCTCGTCTACACCTCGTTTAATGTTTGACAATACCGGTCTTTGAGCTATTTTGAAGAAACATTGGGAGTCGATCTAACGGCTCTGATGTCGCTTTACTAACCTTAACTGCAAGCACTACCAAATGTGCTGACACAAGACCGAATGAGGAACCCCATGAGGAAACTGTTTTTTTATGCAGGCTGTGCAATCGTCGTGGCTGCTACTGCCTTCTGGCTTATGCCGAATCGTACTGCAGAACCGGACAACGCCTTCTACACCGAAATCATCCCTTACATCTGGAAGAACAAAGGCAAGGTGCCGAAACTCAAGCAGCGTCCCAATGATTGGTTCTATGCCCAGCGTTCGCGCCCCTACAATACTATCCCGCCGGGCAAACAACTGGCGGCGGTAGAGGCGACACAGGCAGCTCGCCTTAAGTACGCGGATCACGCCAAGGCCATAAGCTGGGTTGAGGCCGGCCCCACCAATGTCCCGGGTCGCATCACTGATATTGCAGTGCATTACAGCCAACCGAACACTGTCTATGTTGGTGCGGCTGCCGGTGGTGTTTTCAAGTCCGTTGATGCCGGTGTTAACTGGACACCGATTTTTGACGATGTCGGTACGCCCTCGATTGGCGCTATCGCTATTCATTTCGAAGACCCCAACATTCTCTATGTCGGCACCGGCGAAGCCAACGCCGCCGCAGATACTTATGAGGGCACGGGTATTTACAAATCCGTCAATGCCGGAGCAACCTGGGATCAAATGGGCCTCGATTCAAGTTACCATATCGGACGGATTGTAATCGATCTTTTGAGGCCCGAAACGCTGTTCGTAGCCGTCGCCGGAAAGCACTTCGGCGCAACGAATCCTGATCGCGGTCTGTACCGATCTCAGAACGGCGGTTCCACCTGGGAGCAAGTGCTCTATGTATCCGATTCGACCAGTTGTATCGATGTTGCGTATGATCCGTTTTCGGGCACGGTGTTGGCTGCCATGTGGCAGAAAGTGCGTTATGTCGACATCTATAAGATCTACGGTGGAATTACCAGCGGTATCTATCGTTCGACCGATCACGGCGACAGTTGGACCATGCTCACCAGCAGCGACGGCCTACCCGGTCCGATTGACAGTTGCGGCCGCATCGGGCTAACCATGGGTCTAAACAGTGGCACTTGTTATGCCCTGTACAACAATCTGAATAACTATGACATTCTTGGGATGTTTCGCAGTGATGACCTGGGCGCCAACTGGTACCAGGTAAACGATGGTGATTTACACGGCACCTTCGGCGGCTTCGGCTGGTATTTTGGGCAGGTACGAGTTGCTCCGGGTGATCCCAATACCGTGTTCTCGCTCGGCGTTGAGTTGTGGCGAAGCACCAACGGTGGTTCTAGTTGGAGCGAGGTTACCGGTGCAACGCATGTCGACCATCACGCCATGTGGATCAACCCGGCGAATCCGGACATGATCTACGCCGGCTGTGACGGCGGAATGAATGTCAGCAGTAACGGCGGCTCTTCATGGACGCCATTGGAAAACATGCCGAACACCCAGTTCTATGCCATCACTATCGACCCGCTGCAACCCCAGCGTCTCTACGGCGGCACCCAGGACAACGGCACTAATCGAACTCTCACCGGCGCGCTGGATGACTGGGATCACATTTTCGGCGGCGATGGTTTCTACACGCTGGTTGACCCGCGCAGCTCTGATGTGATCTACTGTGAATACCAGTGGGGTCACATGTACAAGTCGACCGACGGCGGCTACGGCTGGAGCGGCGCCATGAACGGAATCGACTACAGCAGCGACCGTCACAACTGGAACACGCCGATCGTGATGGATCCGCGCAACCCGGACATTCTCTACTATGG
>CBDUZQ010000076.1:0-9705 GCA_965371755.1 uncultured bacterium | reverse complement strand
GGAGCAACCTCGACGCCCTGGAGACCTCGGTGACCAACGGCGCGATCGAGGCCTACCCGTACAACTCCCAGGCGGAAGCGGACGGGACGACGGACGAGATCTATATTTATCCCAATCCATATCTCATCGACGGTGACTATCGTGCTCGCGGTTTTGAAGGGCGTAATGAGGTCGACCGTCCGGATTACCGGGTGCGGACGATCCATTTCGCCAACCTGCCGCCCAAGTGCACGATAAGGATCCATAGTCTCGACGGTGACCTGGTGCGCGAGTTGCAGCACGACATGGATCCCTCCGATCCGACCTCGCGCGACCACGAGTGGGACCTGATCACGCGCAACACCCAAATGATAGTGAGCGGCCTCTACTATTGGACGGTGGAGATGCCGGACGGCCGGGTGCAGATGGGCAAGTTAGTGATCCTTATGTAATACAAAAGACCGCCTGGGTGAGGCGGCCTTCTGGGTTGGTTCACAGTATGTGCGGCAGGACAACTATGTGCCCGTGAAAATCGTGCTTGTTGCGACGTCAGTTCCGGGCGAACTCGACGCGCTCGAAATCCTCCCAGTCCACTTTAATCTCATCACCGTCCGATGTGGTGATGAATATCCCTTTGTTGTCTTCGTCGACATCGTTGGAGCCGCGCAAGCGGAAGCTACGACCATCCCAAACCGTTATAACGGACGACCGGTATGATTTCTTGGCGATCTCCTTGATCAGACCGAACTCAATATCGAATTGGATGTCCCGGTACTCGCCGTCGAGAATCTCCCAGGAGTACTCCTCGTCGTCATCCCAGCGGATAGTGCCCTCGTAGCTTTCGCCGTCCTCGGTGAAAACCGTACCCCTCAGCGGATATCCTCCGTCGAAATGATCGTATCTCACCGGCTCCGGTTCTTCGTGAAAGTCAAGACGGTCAAACTCGTCCCAGTAGACGATGACCTGCCCGAACCCCAAATCTGAAATGATAATACCACTGTTGTCATCGTCGACGTCGTTGGTGCCGCGCAGGAGCAGTTCATCGTCGTTGTTTAGCGTGACAGTGGCACCGCTGGAACTATAGCGTTCGATCGATTGGATCTTGCCGAACTTGATCTTGCGCCGGCGGCCCTTCAAGTCGCCGTCGAGGATGTCCCTGGTGAAAAGTTCGTCGACGTCCCAACAAACGTAACCGGTGTATTCATCGCCGCGACGGGTGGTGAGTGTCCCGTATAGTCGTTCGCCGAGATTAGAGACCAATGACCCTTCGCCCTGCATGAAGTCGATACGCTCGATATCATCCCAGACCAACTCGATCTCCCCTTCGTCGTGATCCTCAATGATGATCTCCCTCACACCGTTACCGATGTCGCTGGAGCCACCTTCAAGTTCAACCGTCTCGCCGGATTTCAACGTAAGCAGCGCGGCGTCATCATCGATCACTTCCAACGACGCCAGGTGACCGAACCGCATTCCGGACTGAGCTGCATTCCCCCAACTGATGCTGGCCCCGCCGGTCCTGGCGATAGTGATGCCGAACAACTCTATGGACCGCTCGCGGTCGCGGTATTTTGTTCTCTTCGAGCGATCATGCCGTCGCAAATCCTTGTTGCCATTCAGGACATCGACCCAGCTTCCTTCGTTCTTATCCCATCGGATCAGTCCCTCAAATACGTCATCATCGACAGTGGTGATTTTGCCGTAAATCCGACCGCTGCTGTCAGCCAGGGTGACTAACGCAAACATCAGCGTCAGGGCAGCGGCGGCCAGAAGTATCCAGAGATGCCTCATCTTCATTCACCTCCACGAAGCAGTTACTTTCTTCTTCTTAGGCTTACGCAAAAGGTTTGGAAAGGTTGCTACGGGCATCTTGTTTCTCTAACAGAGGCAGAGACAGCCACTTCTTCACCCCATGAAAAGAAAAGATCACTTTCTGAGACGATCTCCTGATACTACGGAGGGAATAGCTTGGCGTGCAGCCCAAAGCAAACAACTGCCCGCCATTACAGCGGACAGCTATAATCTGATCTCACCGGTTCGGCTCATACGACCGAACCCCTGAACACGACAGTAAAATAACCAACCTGTGTCGCTTCTGAGAAACACAGAGCGAACAGTCATCTGCTCACGAAGGATTGAGTCGCCTGGGCTAGATCTTCTTCTTCTTGTGGCGGTTGGCGCGCCGGCGCTTTTTGCGCTTATGGGTCTTGATTTTTAGACGCTTCCGTTTTTTTCCGCTCGGCATCAATCCTCCATAGAGTCCTGAAGACTTCAGATCGGTTGTTTGGTTATCATGTTCTTAAACTCGTTGGACGGCTTGAAAACCGGCACTTTGCGATCCGGGACCGGCACAACTTCACCCGTCCGCGGATTGCGAGCCTTCCTGGCTTTGCGCAGTTTAACCTTGAAGGTTCCAAAGCCACGGATCTCTATTCCGTGCCCGGCTTCAAGCGACTTCTTGACCGTGTCGAGGAACGAGTCGACGACTACGGCAACGTCCGTCCTGGTCAGGCCGGTCTTCTCGGCCACTCTCTCAACTAAATCGGCTTTAGTCACTGAGTCCTCCCTGAAGAAGACTTTCCTTGTATACAAACCGTTTCATTATTTCAATCCACCGTATTGATGTTGCGATTCTCAATATAACCCTATGAGACACGCAAGGATACGCAACGCCGACGTCTAAGAAAAGCAAATAATCCCCTCTTGTCTATAAGTTTCTTCGTTTCTGGTAGTTTTTTTTGCCAAATCATTTATACAGATACATCAGTTGCGGGCCGGAAAGGTCGCTTTCCACTACCCTGCTGACCTGTCCCAGCACATTACCCATAAGGTCAAACAGCGAGACGTCCTTGCGCTCGTAAGGTCGAACCACTTCCGGTTCACCCTCCAATCCGGCCAGGTCCGCAGCCAAATCGACCGCTTCTTTCAGCCCACCAATAGTGTCGATCAGACCGTAGTCGTAGGCCTGAAGACCAGTGAAAACGGAACCATCAGCAAAGGCGTAGACATCGTCCTTTTCCATACCTCGGCCTTCGGCGATCACTTCGATGAATTGCTCGTAAGTGTCCATTACCACCGTCCTGAGCATCAGTTCCTCATTCTTGTTCATAGGTCGCGAGTAGGTAAAGACATCCTTCAACTCACCGGACTTAACCGTTTCAGTGCCAATGCCAATTTTATCGAGGAGATCACGCGCAGTATGAAAACTGACAATCACCCCAATGGACCCGGTCAGGGTGCCCGGGTTGGCGATAACTCGATCGGCGCCACAGGCGATATAGTACCCGCCTGAAGCCGCCACCGAGGCCAGCGCCGCCACCACCGGTTTCTCCTCCCTGGCGCGACGAATAGCATCATAGATTTCCTGCGAGATGGCTACCCCGCCGCCGCCGGAGTTGATATGAATCACGATTGCTTCGATCGATCCTTTTTCGGCCCAACGATCGATTTGCCGGATCCATTTGCGGCCGGAATTCTCATCAATGAGCCCAAAAATCTCAACGACCCCGATATCGCCACCCAGACCGGCAAACGCAAAATCGCGGTCACCCGACATCAGACCGATGAACATCAGCCCCACCAGACCCATTGCAACCAGGAACGAGAATCCGATTATGACCGCAATGATTACATCCCTTTTGCGTGCCATGGTACTCCTATTACTTTACGTATATCTTCAACCTGGTCCCGACGCTAAGTTCGTCGGGATCGTCGATATCATTGGCCGAAATTATGCGGGACATGTTGGTTCGATATTTCTTAGCGATACGGCTAAGAGTCTCCCCGCGCCTGACCTTGTGGACGACGTAGTTCCCGGCGCTACCATCGGAGATCTTGAGGATCTGACCAGGATAGATGCGGCTGGAACGACCCAGGCCGTTGAGGCTGCGAACCTTGGCCGTGGTGGTGCCGTATTTTCGCGCGATATCCCAGATTGTATCGCCGGCACGCACCTTGTAACTCTTAGCCGATCCGGAAGATTTCTGATTCGACGGTGTGGTCGAAGCGTAAGCGGAGGAACTCTTGTCGCCGCTCTTGCCGGGCGACCGCCGAGCCGATGACGGAATCTTCAGCTTCTGGCCGACATAAATACGTGACCCGCGCTGGATGTAGTTGATGCGCCTGAGGGCATCGACGGTGGTGCCGAAAGCGCGCGCGATATCCCACATGGTGTCACCGCGGCGAACCGAGTAGACCGAATTCTTGGCCTTGTAGTCAGTGTACTTGGGAGGTGCCTCGCCACGGCGTTTGCTGTCGAGCGGTACCGGCACGATGATCTCCTTGCCAGCATAAATCGTGGAACGACGACTGAGATTGTTGGCTTCCAGAATCGCATACTGAGAGACACCGTACTTTGCGGCAATAGTCGATACTGTCTGACCTCGTCTGATCTTGTGACGAACCCAGCTTGTTTCCTTGGGCGAGGGCATTTGGTCATAGCCAGCCAGGAACCTATGTTTGCTGCCGACCGGGATCTTCAGTTTGTACTCTTTGAGCTTGGGCGGCGTATGCTTTCGCAGCAACTCCGGATTCAGACGTTTCAATTCAGCCACTGAGCAATTGAGTTCCCTGGCCACCGTTGAGAACTCCAGGCAACGATTGATCTCCACTTCGTCCCAGACTACCTCCCGCTCATGCACGATATCGGTGAAGCCGTACTTTTCCGGGTTCTTGGCAATTATAGCCGCAGCGTAAATCAAGGGCACGTAGTCCATAGTCTGTCGTTTGAGCTTCATTTTCCAGAAGTCGTTGGTCTTCTGTTTTTTGATCGTTCTTCTGACCCGCCCCGGGCCGCCGTTGTAGGCTGCCATAGCCAACTCCCAGTGGCCAAACTCTTTATAGAGGTCTTTAAGAAAGCGACAAGCCGCATGGGTCGACTTGATCGGATCCTTCCTTTCATCCATCCACCAATTCCGGTGCATTCCATACATCCGTCCGGTGGATGCAATAAACTGCCACAATCCCATGGCCCGCGCCCACGAGTAAGCGTTCGGATTGAACCCCGACTCAATCAACGACAAGTAGATCAAATCCTGCGGCAGGCCGTACTCGGCCAGAATGCGGCTCATCATCGGCGTATATCGTTTGGAACGTACTAAGTATTTTGTGAAGGCGTCTTTCGCCACCGTCTGGAAATAAACGATCGACCTCTTGACTCGGTCGTTCATAACCACCGGCAGGTCATAAGTCACCCCCGCCCGCTCGGTCTTATAAACCTGGATAGTGTCATCATTCAAGTTCTGAGCCAGGTCGCCGAATCGCTCAATAATCACGCTGGAGGATACATCCGATTCCAGGTGACCTAAGGATCGCAACGTCACCCGATAATCAGCCACGAAATCGTCCAGCATCTGGGTGTACTTGACTGCCTCCGGAGTCATCACGGAATCGGCCTCTATATCAAGCTTGGCCAGTATCTTCAGCCCCTTCTCGAAATAGTACTGAGCCTCCTCCCACGCGGCCTCGCGGTTAGCCATCACCCCCATCAGGTGATACTCCTCGGCCAACTCGAACTTGCGCCAAATATCGTCGTCGACGGCTGAGGCTGAGTCGTCAACATCAGCACGGCCACTGGACAGGAACTGATTTTGAGTGATGCTCGGATTACCGAATGAAGGAATCTCATTGGGATCCTGCTCATTGGTGCGGGCAGCCTTTTCAATGGATCGGTTGGAACCGTACAGCAAAGGCTGCCGGGAGTCCTGGTCCCCCTCTGAAGAGGAGGCTGTCGTATCGGCCTGTTGATTCTGCCCCTCGGTCTCAGCCTGAAGGCCGGGCTGGGACATACTGCTTCGGCCGCCGCAACCCAGAGCAAGAAGTAAAATGATAATGACGAGACTACCCCATACCCAACAGAGTCTTTTCGAGTTACTGATCAAAATAGGTTTCCTTTGTTCCTTCATCCAATACACCTTCTCAGGTTATCGGTATTCCAGTTGGCACACTTAACCTAAAGGCGGTTAGTCCGTTAACTAACGGTCGGCGTGCTCATCAAGGCAAGTTTTATTTGCCTCTTCTCGCCGAAAACTGATCCGCCAAAACGGAGGTCAGTTCCCCTCTGCTGCTGAAGAAACGCCCCGAAGTCTGATTGCGAAACCAGGTGTATTGCCGCTTGGCATAACGGCGACTATTCTGCTTGATAAGGTCAACCGCTGCCTCAAGAGTTAACTCACCTGCCGTAAACCGAAGCAACTCGCCGTAGCCGATAACCCGAGCCTTCCTGATTGCCTCCCCCATACCGGCATCAACCAGTCTTTCCAGTTCTGCCGGCCATCCCGCCGCCATCATCTGATCCACCCGCCCGTCGATAGCTGCATACAACTCCTGCCGGTCCGGCAAGAGACAAAAGTACTCGAAGCTGTGCTCTCCCTTGCGGTGAGCCGTCTCGGCCAGAAGGTCTGACTTGGGTCGACCGGTTAACCGGTATATTTCCAGAGCCCGAATTACGCGAACCTGATTGTTCGGGTGGAGACGGGCTGCTTCGGTCGGATCAACCCGCACCAACTGGTCGTACATGGCCTGCGGTCCGGTCCGGCTCATTTCGTCCTGAAGCTGCTCGCGGATAGTCGTGTCCTCATTGTCGATTTCCACCACTCCATCGGTCAACGCCCGAAGGTACATACCGGTTCCACCGACCAGAACCGGGATGCGATCTCGCCCGATAATGTCGGCCAGCGCTTCGCAGGCATCGTCGACAAAACGGTAGGCGCTGTACGCTTCGCCCGGTTCAATAAGATCGACGAGATGAAACCTTACTTTGTTGCATTCCTCCAGCGTAGGTTTGGCTGTCCCGATATTGAGATGCTTGATAATCTGGCGTGAGTCGGCCGAGACCACTTCGATTGGGAAACTTGTGGCCAACTCCACGGCCACCCCGGTCTTGCCGGAGCCGGTTGGTCCGCAGATGATGGGGATGGTCGACGACTCAGCCACGACCGAACCGCCGGTCCAGATCTTCTCGGCTTATTCTAATAAACGTTGGACGGCCGTGGGGACAGGAGTAACGATCATCACACCGCAACAGTCCTTCCAGTAGGTGCCGAGCTTCCTCGTCACTGAGGCGATCACCGGCCATCACCGCCGAGCGACAGGCAATCGACTGAGCCATCGCCTTTTTCATATCGTGACCACTCTTGCGCAGGGTTGAGATATCGTCGAGTACATGGCGCAACATTTTCTCCGGTGACCGGCCGCGACCAATCGCCGGGACCGCTTCGATGTTCACCATCCGTCCGCCGAAGGGCGCCACAGTGAAGCCGGAGCGCTGGAAAATATCGGTGGCGGACTCGAACAAGGACAACTGCTCGGGACTGAGTTCCAACTGCACGGGGAACAACAGAGTCTGCGCCGAGACGCTGTTGGTTTCGATCCGGCGCAGAACTTCTTCGTAGAGTACGCGTTCATGGGCCGTGTGCTGATCGACGATATACAGATCATCACCCGCCTGTATGAGCAAGTAGAGATCTGAGAACCGACCCACCAGCCTAAAACCAACGGAGGGTCCGTGTTCGCGTTCGGTTTCCGATGAAATCGTGCCTTCCGGTTTTTCGAGAATCTCCCCCGTTTCCGTGTCGACGGTTACCGGGTCCCGTTCCGCCGGTCTGGAGTTACTGAGGCTGGTTGATTGGTAAAGCTCGGCCAGAAATTCCGTAGCAGCCGGTGGTGAGCCGCCGATACCCGCGATGACATGCGACCCATTCCCGTCATTGATGTTGCCGCGATGACTGTCCGATTCCGGTCGCGTCATTGCGCCGGAACTGAGTTCCGGAATCACACCATCCTGCCTGAGGGCATCACGAATCGCTGCTACCACGGCGTCATGGACCTCACGGTCGCGCGACAGCTTGATTTCGGTCTTGGAGGGATGGACGTTGACATCGATCTCCGTCGGATCAATACTCAACAGCAACGCCCCTATCGGAAAGCCGCCGGGGACAATGAGCTCACCATAACCCGCGACAAAAGCGTGCGACAACATAGGCGCAAAAACGTACCGGCCATTGATGAATAGATACTGTCCGTTGCGATTATTCTGTACCACGTCCGGCGCCCCGATACATCCCTCAACAGTTACTAGACCACCCTCGAAAGCGAACGACAGGAATTTGCGTCCGCCGCCGAGCAGCACGCCGACACGCTCCGCCAGGCTCTGCCCCGTGGGCAGGTTGAACACAATCCGACCGTTCATCTTGAGAGAGAAGCCCACGTTGGGTCGCCCAATAGCCATCGCCGTAGACAAACGAGAGATGTGCCTTGCTTCGGTCGTTTCGGTTTTGAGAAACTTGCGTCGCGCCGGAGTATTGTAGAAAAGATCCGCTGTTTCAACGACAGTCCCAATCGCAGCCGCTGTCGGTTGACACGACTGCAGCACCCCTCCTTCATAGATGATCTCGGTACCGGCCGCCTGAGCCGCCGGGCGGGAAACCATTCGCAAGCGTGATACCGAAGCTATCGAAGGCAACGCCTCCCCTCGAAAGCCATAAGACCCGAGCGTCTCCAAGTCATCGAAAGCGGAAATCTTGCTGGTGGCGTGACGACCGAAGGCGATCTCGACCTGCTCCTCGGGAATGCCGCATCCGTTGTCGACGATCCTTATCAGCTTGACTCCCGATTTCTCGACAACGATGTCAATCCGGTCGGCGCCGGCGTCAAGTGAGTTCTCAACCAGTTCCTTCACGACCGCCGAGGGGCGCTCGATCACTTCACCGGCCGCGATCTTATTAACGACGCGTTCCGGCAACGGACGGATCCATCGTTGGCGTCTGGTCTTGTTCGAGGCGTCACTCACTCGAGTTCCTCCTTGAGTCGATTCAGAATCTCCAGCGCTTCCATGGGTGTAACTTTGTCGGGATCGATCTTGGCCAGCAGCTTCTCTACTTTCGATGGCTGGGGATCGAACAGACTGGGCTGTACCCGCTCTTTGTACAGACCGGCGCCCAGTTCGCTTTGGTTGAACTTGCCGGACTCGAGCAGTCGTAGCACCTGCCGAGCGCGCGCGATCGACGATTTCGGCAACCCCGCCAGCTTCGCTACTTCTATGCCGTACGAGTCATCGCATCCCCCCTTGATGATCTGATGCAGGAACACGACTCGGTCCTCCCACTTCCTGACCGCCACCTGGTAGTTGCGCACTGTCGGATAAAGAGAGGCCATCGAGGTCAACTCATGATAATGAGTTGCGAAGATCGTTCGGGCCCCGATTTTTTCGTTGATGAACTCAACCACCGCCCAGGCTACCGATAACCCATCGAATGTAGAAGTACCGCGACCTACTTCATCAAGCAGAATCAGCGAACGTTCTGTAGCGTTGTGCATGATGTTGGACGTTTCCACCATCTCAACCAGAAAGGTAGACTGCCCCCGGGCCAGGTTGTCAAGCGCTCCGACGCGCGTAAAGACACGGTCGACCAGTCCGATCTCGGCGCTATCAGCCGGCACGAACGATCCGATCTGGGCCAGGATCACGATCAGGCCGATCTGCCGCAGGAAGGTCGATTTGCCGGACATGTTGGGACCGGTCAGAATATGAATCCGCTCTTCATCGGTTGTCATCATGGCATCGTTGGCCACGAAGGCTCCGGCTTCAAGCACCGCCTCGATGACCGGGTGACGACCGTTACTGATTACGAGACGGCAGTCATCAAAAATCTCCGGGCGACAATAGTTTTTGGTGACGGCCAACTCGGCCAGTGATGAGACAAGATCGAGTTCGGCCAGAAGGTCTGC
>CBDUZQ010000075.1:0-9711 GCA_965371755.1 uncultured bacterium | reverse complement strand
TGGCGCTGAGGATGATGGTTTGAGTCTGCTTGTTGCGGATCATCAATCAGCTTCGGCTTGAAATCCAGGCACCAGCAAGCTGGACAATATTCGGATTCTGTAGACTAATGAAAACGAAGCCCGTTCAAACCTCACGGAGGACTCAATGCCGAAAAAGCCGATCGGTCTGGTTCCGATAGCTATCTGTATATTGCTTGCGGTCACGCAGGCAAGCGCGTCCGTCAACCGAGCGAAGTTCCACAGCCACGATATCACACTGAAGCTCGACGTGGCCAACCACCGAGCCGAGCTATCGGACACAGGTGACATCATGGTCACTATCGGGTGGAATCTGTTCTATCTCAAACTGACAGCAACAGTGGATGCGTTCACGCTGGCGGGTGAGCCGCTGGAGTATCTGGCCGTGACCTTGGCCGACAGTGGTTCGATTCCTCCGGAGGTTGTGCCGCATCTCGTCGAGTTCGAGGCGGATGTACCGGCGCGACTAGTTCTGTTTAACTCCAGAGTGATCGGGGAACAGCCGTTTTCAATCAAATACTCAGCCGAGTTCTTTGAGGATGTCAGCAAGATGCGGTTCTCCCGTGAGCGCGTCGGGGGAGAAGTGTCGGGCACGATTTCCGAACAAGGCGCCTACTTGTCCCCGGCGGCCTACTACTATCCGGTTGGTGATGAGTCGCTGGTCAGCTTCAAACTCACGGCTGATATTCCGGAAGCATGGGAATCTGTCAGCGATGGCAATCGGCTTTCGTCCGAAGTTCGTGACGGTCGCAAGATCCAGTCGTGGCAGAATCCGTTCAAGTCCGATGGTTGTATGTTCATGGCCGCGCCGTATGTGACAAAGTCAACCATGGTCGACAGCGTGGAAGTCTGGTGCTATTTCTTTGAAGCCGACACCGGACTGTTCGACCAGTATCTTCCGGCCACCGCTGACTATATTCAGATGTACTCTGAGTTGATCGGTCCCTATCCGTACAAGCGTTTCACGGTGGCCGAGAATTTCTTCTCAACCGGTTACGGCATGCCGGCATGGACGCTTTTGGGACAGCGCGTGCTGCAGATGCCGTGGATTGTCAAGACTTCGCTCGGCCACGAGGTGCTGCACAATTGGTGGGGGAACTCAGTCTACGTCGACTATGACCGTGGCAACTGGTGCGAAGGAGCCACGGTTTATGGCGCTGACTATCGTTACAAGCTGATGCAATCGGAAGACGCGGCCAAGAGCTATCGCAAAGATATCCTCAAACAGTTTGTCAGCTATGTGAACAGCGAGAACGATTTCCCGTTGCGTGAGTTCACCTCACGCACCAGCCCGGACACGCGCAGTATCGGCTATGGCAAAGCAATGATGGTCTTTCACATGATAGAAAGAGAGATAGGCACCGAACCGTTCTTCGAGGCTTGGAAGCTTGTTTACAAGCGTCACATCGAGCAGAAGATCGGATGGGAAGAATGGATCGCAGCCTTTGAAGAAACCAGCGGCAAGGACCTTTCACATATCATTCCGCAATGGGTGGATCGTGCGGGCGCACCCTTATTTGAACTGGCGGGTGTCACCCCGCCATCACCCGCGTCTTCCACTCCTGGCGTGTCATTTTCTTTGAAGGAAAACAGTGGGTATGAGTATCAAACCCTGGTTCCAGTGCGGATTTCCGGTCCAAATATGAGCATTGATACGTCCGTGCTTCTTAATTTCCCGACCGAATTGTATTCGCTTCGATTTGGCAATTCTGGTCAGACCTTTGAAATCGACCCCGACTTCCACCTGTTCCGTAAGCTATATCCCGAAGAAGTCGAACCCATCGTGTCATCGGTGATGGGCAAGGATGACCGGCAGTACTTCACACCGGATAGTCGTATCGACGTTGTCAAATTGTTCGCCGAATTCGGCACGAACATTGAAGGTGACAGTGTCGCCGTTCAGTCGATGAACGCGTTCGCCGATGCCGACCAAGCCTGCGCACCGATCGTGCTAAATCCGGCAGAGCTACCCGACTACCTGAAAGGCAAAGTTGTGCTGGGTAAACAGACTGTGAACATTCAGGGGACAGACTATCCTCGCAAAGGACACACTCTGGTGCTAACCGGCCAGGACTGGAATGGTCACAATCGATGCATGATTATCGTCACTTCCGACTATGGATCCCTGCCGCGTCTGGGACAGTTGGTGCCGCACTATGGCAAGTACTCCTATTTGGTCTTCATGGGTGCGCGCAATGTCGGCAAAGGACAGTGGGAGGTTTCGTCCTCGCCGCTGAAGGTGACACTGCCTTAAGTGGCTTTCGAGGTCTCGGTCGGTACCGCTGCCGGCGTCGGTTGTTCGGCGTCAGGACTGAGAAAACCCTCGACCCACTTGTTTACGTCGTTGCGCTTCACTTCCTGTCTGAGCAACCGCATCCGTCGCTGCCGTTCCTGGGGGGTCATGATAAAGGCGGTATAGATGGCGTCGGCCATGCCCTCCAGATCGTAAGGGTTGACCATGATGGCCGCTTTCGACAACTGGGTGGCAGCCCCGGCGAATTCTGACAGAACGAGGATACCGTTGTCGTCTATCGAACTGGCGCAATACTCTTTGGCCACCAGGTTCATGCCGTCACGCAACGGCGTAATGAGCGCGATCTCGCAGGCGCGATAGTGTGCCAGCAGTTGAACCCGGTCGAGTTGACGGTACATGTAATGGATAGGCACCCAGCCGTGCTGGGAAAAGCGCGCGTTGATACGCCCCACCAGTTCATCGAGTTCTTGCTTGAGATTCTGGTAATCGGGCACCTTGACCCGGCTGGGGATCACGATCTGCACCAGTGATATATGCCCCAGCAAATCGGGGTATTTCTCCAGCGTTCTCTCAAAGGCCAGAAGGCGCTCCGGTATTCCTTTCGTGTAATCCAAACGGTCGATTCCCAGAATGAGAGAGCGACCCGGCAGGTTCTTGTGGATGAACCAGGCCGCTTCCTTCACTTCGGGTGATCTCGCCTGCGTGTCGAACTCATCGAAATCGATGCTGACCGGGTATTGTCCCAGCCTGATACTGCGGCTGTCGTACTCTATCCCTAATTGCCGTGAGACGATCCGGGCTGATGACTCCGGCATGAGGTTCCTAATGCACTGCACGAAATTGCGACGGTCCAGCGCCGTCTGAAAGCCGATATGATCGTAAGCCAGCACCGCCTCGAGCAAATCCTGCTTCCAGGGGAGACGGCGAAACAGATCGTACGAGGGAAAGGGGATATGCAGAAAAAAATGCAGGCGATGATGCAAGCCCAGATC
Organism: uncultured bacterium; assembly: GCA_965371755.1. Lineage (GTDB taxonomy): Bacteria > Zixibacteria > MSB-5A5 > GN15 > FEB-12 > JAJRTA01. The sequence goes on along the minus strand of CBDUZQ010000075.1, from coordinate 6,447 downwards.
ACGCAGGAAATGCCCCACCAGCAGCAACTGGTAATCATGTATCCAGATCAGGCTCTCCGGCTGAACTGAACTCGCCACGACCTCGGCGAACTTGCGGTTGGCCTCGACGTAGCTTCCCCAGTTGGCGGCCTTGAATCGGCAGTGACCCAGCAGATCATGAAACAGTGGCCAGATCGTTTCGTTTGAAAAGCCGTGGTAGTATTTCTCAACCTCCGAGTCGGTGAGCGAAACCGGCCGCAGGTCGAAACCAGCCTCCTGGCGGTCCTCATCAAGCAAGGTCGCGGCCGGACTGTTGGGGGGGCTGCCGGGCCAGCCGATCCACAAGCCATGCTCACGACGCATCAACGGCGCCAGGGCCGTCACCAATCCGCCGGTCGCCGGTTCAACCCGCCAGTTGTTCTTTTCGTCCCTTGAAATCACCACCGGCAGCCGATTGGAGACAATTACAAGCGGCTTTTTCAATTCACTCATACACGTCCCTAACCATCATCCCCTCACTGGTCACAGAATCGCACACCATGATGGCGGTGAAGCAGACAACATTTATTAAATAGATTACACAAATTACCGGCAGTGCGCAACCTTAAAGTCGCGTCGAACCGGCGGACATGGACCGCTATGCTCTATGATGTCCGGCGAGCAGGGAGCTGTGACCGGCGCTCAATCTACTTACAAGATTCCAGCCAGCGATGCAGAAAGGACACCAGATCTTCAGGAGGTATCAGCCACAGGTCAGCCTTGGTGGGACGTAGCTCGGTTCTGACCAGGATCGAAAGACCTCGACCGGCCAGGGCCTCAAAAGCATCCTCGTCAGTCGTATCGTCACCCAGATAGGCTACCACTGCTTGATCGTCCGATTCGGCGAGAACCGTGCGAACCACGTTACCCTTGGTGATGCCCGGCAGTCGCAACTCCAGGCCGCCGTCGAACTCACGGATTTCCAGCCCGGACTGGTTGCTCCATCGTCTGCTCTGTGTCCGAACGGACTGTCTTATCCGTTCGGCGGCCTCGCGTTCCAGACCGCGCCAATGAAAAGCGATCCCGGCCGGTTTCAGTTCGGTCTGTCGCTGTAGACCCTGACAGGCCGCCCATTGATACGCCTCTCCGAGTACGGCGCGGGTCGCATCTGGAACCGTCGGTGAACGATATGTTCCATCGATGCTCAGTCGTTCGGCGCCGTGTGATCCGAAGATCTCCGGTGTCCGTTTCAGACCCAACAGTGCAGCGACCGCACTGACTGCCCGGCCGCTGACAATGGCCAGCCGGCTGCGTCGGCATCGGACGATTTCATCCAGCAAGGGAGGAATCCGGGGGTATGGTGCGGCTTGCTCCCGCTCAGCGCGAAACGGCGCCAACGTGCCGTCGTAGTCCAAAAGCAGAACCCTCTGCGAAGCTTCGCGCAGCCGGTCGAAGAACGCGTCCAGATCGAGTATCGAATTGAGCAGTTTCATCACGCCGGAGTCATCCGGCCAGCAGGCGGCTCTCCAAGCCGTGCCGCAGGCCCAACATCAATGTCAGGTACTCACGCAAGTGGCGGGTCAGGAGGAAGTTAACGGTCACGAATTCGCGGGCAGTGCGCCCCATGCGGCCGGCTTTCCCGGGCTGTCTGAGGAGTTCCCTCAGGCGCAGCGCCGCCCCTTCCGGGGTATCGACCAGGAAGCCGGTGTGGTGATTGTGTACCTGCAATCTGATGCCGCCCACGTTGCCGCCGATGACCGGTTTGCTTTTCCACATCGCTTCGGTGACGGTCAAGCCGAAGCCCTCCTGCAGCGACTTCTGTATCACAACAGTCGAGGCGCGCTGCAGAGCGTTGATGGTTCTATGGGCATCGGGTGGTAGATCCAGGATGAAAATATCCTCCCGACCACGGGCGGTCTCCTGGACTTCATTGAGCACTGCCTGGCCCTCGGGGTCGTCGTCGGCGCCGCCGCCTGCTAAGACCAACTGAGCATCCAGCGAGCCTCTGAGGATATCGAAAGCGCGAATCACTCCCAGCGGGTCTTTGAACCGATCAAAACGCGAAATCTGAGTGAGCAGCGGTAGCCGCCGATCAATGCCGAAACGGTCAAGCGTGGCGTCGATGTATCCCTGGGGTAGCTCACAGTTCTTGTCCGACAACGGATCGATCGACGGCGCGATGATCAACTGGGGATGATCCAGCCGACGGGCGAAATGAGGCATCGAGTAGATCGAGGCGTCATAGAGCGAGACCAGGTCTTTCAGGTACCTCCAGATGCGGTGATTGGGACGGCTGACGTCGATGTGACAGCGCCATACCCACCGTCCCTTCCGTTCCGGGCAGCATTTAATGAGGAAGGCCGGCTGCGGGTCGTGGATGATCACGAAGTCAGCCTCCGAGAGCTTGGGGCGCAGCCGCTCGGCGTTGGCGCTGACCGTGTCTTCATATACTTTAATCATGCGGTCGGTCAAAGCCGCCGGACTACCCTGCAAACCGTTATGGAAACTCTTGGTGGTGTGGAAGTACTCGGTGTGACCGTCGATCACTTCCCAGGATGTGTCAAGTCCCAGGTCATTCATCAACGGGACCAGCCAGCTCAGGATTTCCGCCACTCCGCCGCCCTCCCGGGTGGAATTGACGTGAACGACCCGCGCTCCGGCCAGTTGGTGGGCCAGCTTCCGCAACTGAGCAATTACTACCTGCCCGACCACGTCCTCGTATGAATCGAGTGACATGCTAACCATGCGTAGTCTCCATGAATGGTTGACAGACAGCTTCCAGCAGAGCGTCTTTGAGTTCCCGAAGGGTCAGGTAGTAGAAGTCGATGCCGTGAAGCGCATCCAGAAGCGGTTCCGTGCCGGCCCCGAATCCGGCCAGCCAGTTGGAGAAATCGTCGAGACGCGTTTCAGTGCGCCGGCGAGCTTCGACAAAATGGTAGTAGACGGAACTGGTGCTGAACTGCGGTAAACGGGTCACCAGATCATCCGGGGTGCGCAGTTGAATGCCGACGTCGAACACCACCGTGACGGCCCGCATGAACCGGAAATCCTCACCGGCCGGGGCGAACTGATGGTGACCGACTTCCGACAGGCGATCATCAACCACCTCCAGCACCACTTCCCGCAATTGTTCCAAATTGTCAAACTCGTAAGGGTTGATTACGCCGAGGCGCTCGGCCAGTATCCGGTCGCGCACGTGCTTGGCTGCCCAGACGGCGAAGTCGTTGCTGAATTCAGGATCATCGAAAGTAGGCCGCAACTGCGTCTCGCAGAAGTGGTGAAACAGACATTCCAGGGGACAGCGGGCTACCCCTTCCCGCAATTCGCGGAGGCTGACGGCGGCCTGGACGCCCCCCATGCGGGTAATCAGCGTGCAGTCTTTAACCTCGAACGGCATATTGACCTTTTCGGTTTTCCAGACCATTCCTTTACATTCCTCATCTGTCTGTTGGTCTCTTCGGCGCCGGACAGGCGAATCTCCCAACCAGCCAATGTCGCCCATCCGCGTTCCCCTCTATTATACGCATAACCGAGGACAACACAAGGTCCGAAAGTGAGCGGCAGGGTGGCAGTCGGCTCGCTACCCGGCTATGGTGACCATCGGCTTGACTGTTCGCAAAGGAAATCCTACCTTGCGGTATGCTGAAAAGATTGGTCTTCTCAGTCATGGCGTTTGTTCTGCTCCTGCTCTTGGCGGAGGGGGGCGCCCTCCTGATTGAGCGCGGCGCCGGACGATGGGCCGACGACGCCGTTGGTTTGTCAGGTTGGCAGGCGAAATTCTTCGGCTCCATTTTCGATTGGCACGAAGGGGATCCCGACCTCCTCTGGCGGTTCAAACCAAACCTCGCCAATCGATATATCCAAACTAACAGCACGCATACCATCGGTCCTGAAATCAGCCATCCCAAACCGCCGACATCCTTTCGCATCCTGCTGCTTGGCGACTCCTCGCCGGTGGGACTGGGTTTGGGTTCTTACCATCTGAGTTTCGGGCCACAGTTGCAGATGCGTCTTCAGGACTTGCACGGCGAACACCGAGAAGTGGAGTTAGTCAACGCCGCCGTGGCCGGATACACCAGCGAGCAACTGGTCCGCTATCTCGAACTGCACGGTTGGGAATTCGAGCCGGATATTGTCGTGCTCTATTGCGGCAACAACGACGCCTCGATCTCCGGTTTTCAGAACGATCGCGAACTTCTGCGCAAACAGCGTCTCAGTCAGTTGCGCGCACTGTTATCGCGTACAGCCTTGTATCGGGTCTTACGCTCAGCATTGGCGCCCAGCTGTTCTTCAGCGCCGGCGCACGAAATGGCACTCCAGGTAAGAGTGACTCCTGAGCAGTACGGCGAGAACCTGACCACCATTGCCAAGCAGTGCCACCGCCAAAACTGCCCGCTGATTATTGTGAAACCGCCGGTACCCCTCATGTGGCCGGCTGGGCTGCAGTTCAAACCGTTCCGTCGTCTGAAGGGATCCGATGGACAACTTATCATGCCGGAACCGTTGGCCGAATGTTTGAGCCGACCCATCCGATACTGTCTTGACCGCGAGCGGTTGCCTTCGTGGTATAACAACCCCGACAAGGTCACACGTCTCGTCTATGCCTCCGCATACTGGGATACTCTACCGCCCGCAGAAGCTATATCGTTCTACAATGAACAACTCAGGGTCGATCCGCAGTCACCCATACTTTGGAATAACCTCGGAGTTGCCTGTTGGGAAAGCGGACGGTATGCTGAGGCCGACAGTTGCCTGCACCAGGCCAGACAGGCGTCTGTTCGCATGCGCGACAGTCAGCCCGATCCAGCATCACATGCACTGGGGACAGTGTTTTTGTTCAACATCGGCATCAATCTCCTAAGTGCGGCGCAATATGATTCTGCCACGCTACACTCCGACCCAGCGCTTGCCATCACTTATCTCGACTCGGCGCTGCAAGCGGACTACTTGTCGTTGCGAGTGAAGCGATGCTATCTTGAGCAGATCGATTCGCTCGGCGAGGAATGGGAGAACGTCACGGTTGTCGACATGCCGACAGTTTTCGCACAGAACGGCGGCGAGTCGCTTTTCATTGACCATTGTCATCCCACGGCAGAGGGCCATCGGCTCATCGCGCAGGAGATATTTGAGGCGATGAAAACAGGACTTGCGTTCCACGAATGAACGCGGACTTGCTGCAGTTGTAACGCACATTAAATATCGGGTTCCACGATTATCACTGGAATCCACCTGGCGTTGTGATAAGCATGACGAATGAGAGGTATGCTATGAATCTTTACCTGGTACAGCATGCTCTGGCCGTGCCGGAGACGGAGGATATTCAACGACCGCTTTCGAAAAGAGGGCTGAATGAGACGATTCGAATTGCCGGCTTCCTGTCGATGCAAGCTAACCTGCGTGTGTCACGCATACTGCACAGCGGTAAACTGCGTGCTCAGCAGACGGCCGAAATCCTGGCCGAAAGCATTGTTCCCGAGGGTGGCGTCTCCGCAGCCGATGGGCTCAAGCCGATGGATGATCCGGCGATTTGGATCGATCGGCTGACAGTTGAGGAGAAAGACATCATGCTGGTCGGGCATCTACCGCACATGAGCCGACTGGTGTCCCGCCTGGTCTGCGAGGACGAGACCAGGACGGTGGTAGCGTTTAGGAACAGCGGCGTAGTTGCGCTGGGACTCGACGATAACAACGCCTGGTCTGTGTCCTGGGTCATCACGCCTAAGCTCTTGCTCCAATAGGGGGTGAACTACGCCAACAACTTGACAGCAGAGCCTTCCCTGCTTATCCTCCGTAAACTGTCCGACAAGCCAAAATCGCAGGGCGCGTTTGATGAAGGACGACAGAAGCAAATCGAATCCCACAATACTGAAAGAGTTCTTGCGTTGTCCGGCGAATCGCCGACGGTTTGACGCTTTCTTTGAACTCTGTTGGCGTCACACGAAAGCCTATCTGGGGTCGCAGAAAGCGAGGGGGCGGCGACTCCCACTCGACCAGTTTGCCGGGCACAGTCCTTTGGATGATCTTGCTGTCGATATCCTCGCTCGCGTTCTCGCGCCTGTCAAGGGCCGCACCTGTGGAGAGCTGTTCGATTACCTCCGCACGCAGAGTATCATGACGTTCGAAGACGAGGACCCGGCGCATCTGTACGATCTGTTCCGCCCCTGGCTATTCACGAAGATTCGCCAGCAGTTGAGTCATGTTGCGGGCGAAGCAGACCCGGCCAGGGCTAACCTCAAGCGACGTTTCAAAGACATCCTCGCCGGACCGGACTACCATGTGTTTTCGCCGGGTGGCGGTAATGAGCGTTACGTCGGAGCCTTGAAATACGAGCGGACGATGCGTGCCGATTGTCCCTCGATCTCCCTTGAGGAACTCCTGTTGCTGGTTGAAGAGTGCTATCTCCGTAGCCTCAACCGTACGCAATGGTGTCGCGCCATTTTCGAGGCGTTGAATCGAGTCGAGTCCGTTCAGAACTTCATCGAGACTTTT
>CBDUZQ010000074.1:0-9779 GCA_965371755.1 uncultured bacterium | reverse complement strand
CGGTTGAGTTGTGCTATCCGGTGACGGTGACCGGGACTGATCCGGTAATCACGGTGGAACCCGAAGGAACCTATGCCGATGGCGAAGTCTGTATTACAATCGACCAGCCCGGCACCTATGAGATCACCCTGATCGCAACCGGGCGCTGCGATGCCGACACCTGTGTGACGACCATCAACGTCACCGGTGACCAGGCGCCTCAGTTGTTCCTGCCGGAAGAAACGCTGGTGTTTGAACGCTGTAGCGACGACACGACCCTGGTCTGCATCGACGGCATCTACGCCACCGACCTTGAAGACGGCGTGACTCTGACACAAACCTGCGGCCCTGATGGGTTCGAGTTGATAACCGATGACAGCGGTCGGGTCTGCTTCCTGCCGGATGGCTTCGGGCTGTACGAGTTCTGCTTCGAAGTGGACGACGGCTGCAGCATCATTGCCGGGTCTTTCTTGGTCGATATTCAGGAACGAGAGGACTGCGACGTCTGCATACGGGTGTCGATCGACGGCGGCGATTGTACTCCAGTTGGTCTTCTCCAGGCAGTTGAACTGAACATCGAGACGCGCGAGTGGCTGGGCGGCTTCGACATCCTGCTGGCTTACGACGCCTCGGTAATGTCGTTCACTTATGCCGGCATCGAGGGTACTGCGGTGGATGGTTGGGAGTACTTCGAGTACCGCATCGGCGCCGCTGACTGCGGTGCCTCCTGCCCTTCCGGTCTGGTTCGTCTGGTCGGAATAGCCGACATGAACAACGGTCCCAGTCACCCCCCAAGCGAGACTTTATTCCCGAACGGTGTCCTGGTCTTGATGCAATTCCAGGTGGCCAATGACCAGAACCTTGGTGATCAGTTCCTGCCGATCAACTTTGCCTGGTACTCCTGCGCCGACAATGCTTTCTCCGACACCTCCGGTTACGACCTGTTCGTGGATGTACGTATTCTTAACTTCGAGGGTTCGATGGTTTGGGATGAAAACGATGACGTCAACTACCCGGAGTCGTCTCGTCCTTTCGGCCTTGGTACCCGTGATGACTGTTTCGGCGGCGGCAAGATCGACCCCATCCGCTGTGTCGAGTTCATCAACGGCGGCATCTGTGTCATCCATCCGGATTCAATTGACGACCGCGGCGACGTCAACCTCAACGGCGTGGCTTACGAGATCGCCGATGCGGTAGTCTTCTCCAACTACTTCATCAGAGGACTGAGCGTGTTCGTGGTGAATATAGCCGGTCAGATTGCCGCCACCGACGTCAACGCCGACGGTGTGACGCTCAGCGTGGCCGACCTGGTGCTCTTAATCCGGGTCATCATTGGCGATGCCGACCCGATTCCAAAATTGAGCCCTTATCCGGAGGAGTTGCTTGTCACAACCGAATACAGCGACGGCCACCTGAGTGTGTCCACTGATGCCGTCGGCGAAATCGGCGCGGCCCTGTTCGTCTTCGACGTGAACGACGCGACGACAGTCGACAAACCTCAATTGGCAACTGCCGCCGAAGATATGGATCTCATGTACGCTGTTGTTGACGGCGAACTGCGGATTCTCATCTGGAATCTCGGAACGGACGTGGTCGCAGCCGGCGAGCACCGTTTATTTGAGATCTCCTATTTTGGTGATGCGGCGCCGATTCTGAAGCGCAAGGAGATCGTCGACTACCAGGGCAGACCCTACCGATGTGTCAACAAGGGCGGCGAGTTGCCGACCGAGTTCTCACTGTCGCAAAACTACCCGAATCCGTTCAACCCGGCGACCTCAATCAGTTTCTCCACGCCGCAGGCGGCCGACTGGACGCTTCACATCTACAATGTCACCGGTAAACTGGTGCGCTCCTTCAGCGGGCGCGCCCCGGCCGGTCATCAGACGATTACCTGGGACGGTCTCGACTCCCGTGGCGGCACGGCTGCATCCGGCGTTTACTTCTATCGTCTCGATGCCGGCAGCTTCACCGATACCAAGAAGATGGTTCTGCTGAAATAAATCTCCACCTCGTATCTTTTTCCCTGGAACGTCCGGTCGCACACGGCCGGACGTTTCTATTTGTGATAGTCGGTGTTGTGCAGAATCGAGAAGGCGCGGTAGAGCTGCTCCAGTAGAACCAACCGCACCAATTGGTGTGAAAAAGTTAGCGGCGATAACGACAGCACCAGGTCTGCGCGATCCAGGACGGATTCATCGAGGCCATAAGCCCCGCCAATGATGAACTTAATACAACCGCCGCAGCGCGTCTGCCAGTTTTCAAGTTGTCGGGCCAGTCCGCGTGAATCCGGGTCGGTACCCTTGTCCGCCAAAGCGATATGGAACCCCTTGTCGAGAGCTTTCAGTATGCGAACCGCTTCTCGCTTCTTCACTTCGGAAGCCGACAACCCGGAACCGGACTTCTCTGCGGGCAGGACGCGCCAGGAAACCTCGGCGTATCGCGAAAGCAGCTTTTTGAAATGAGCACACCCGTCGGTGATCCATGCATCCTTATCTTTCCCCACGCAGATAAGGTGGACCTTAAGCAATTGGCATAACCTCGACAATCAGGCGGCGCTGTCGAGGCCCGTCGAATTCGCAGAAGTATACAGCCTGCCAGCGTCCCAGCACCAGGCGACGATTCTCAAACAGTATCTGCTGCGAAGCGCCCAAGAGTGACGCCTGGATATGGGCGTCCGAGTTACCTTCGAGATGATGGTACCCGTCGTCCGGCGGAATCTCTTTGCCCAGCTTGTACAGGATGTCGCGAGCGACATCCGGGTCGGCGTTCTCATTGATGGTTATGGCAGCGGTTGTGTGCGGGACGAAACAGACAACGAGGCCTGAGGGGCGATTGCTCTCGGTGACAATCTCCTGCACCCGCGCCGTAACATCGATCATCTGCCGCCGCACTTGCGTCTCGACCGTCAGTGTCTTCATGCGAATAGCGCCTCAGCAAATTTGTCAGGGTCAAACCTTTGCAGGTCGTCGATCCCCTCCCCCAGTCCGATGAATTCCACCGGGACACCCAGTTCCTCGGAGACAGCGATCATGACACCACCCTTGGCTGTGCCGTCCAGCTTGGTCACGATGATTCCGTCGCAGCCGACCGCCTCGGTGAACACCTTGACCTGTGACAGGGCATTCTGACCGGTGGAACCATCGATAATCAGCTTGCTGAAAACCAGCGCATCCGGCACCGCCTTGTTGACGACTCGACGGATCTTTTTTAACTCTTCCATCAGATTCGCTTTGGTGTGCAGGCGGCCGGCCGTATCGACCAAAAGCATATCGACGCCTCTGGCCTTAGCTGCTTTGGCGGCATCAAAAGCCACCGCTGCAGGGTCGGAGCCACTCTGAGAGCGGACCATTTCAACGTTGCTCCGTTTCGCCCAGATAGCTACCTGTTCAATCGCCGCCGCCCGGAAGGTGTCGCAGGCGGCAATCATCGTCTTCTTGCCTTCAGCGGCAAACAAAGTCGCCAGTTTGCCGATCGTGGTGGTCTTGCCGACGCCGTTGACACCGACGATCAACCAAACCACCGGCCCCGACGAAGTGGCGGAACCGCTCGCCTGACTCTGCGAAAGGATGGCGGCAATCTCCTCTTTCAACAACGCCACGACCTCGCTCCCCTCAGACAATTTCCGCTCGCGTGCTCTCTTTTTGACGCTTTCGATCAGTCTCATGGTCGCGGGCATTCCGACGTCGGCTTCAATCAGGATTTCCTCGATCTCCTCGAGCAGATCGTCATCAATGCGCCGCCGAAGAACGACCTGGGAAATCTTTCCGAGGATATTGTCCTTGGTGCGGCTGAGGGAATCCTTCAGCTTCTGAAAAGCATTAAGCATACGGCCCCCGGATCAGTCGTCGGTTTTCTTGTCATCGGCCATGCTGAGGTCAGGGTCCATCCGTTCGGCGACGTTGTCCGGCAACACGGGGTCGACATCGTTCGTCGACGGCGGTTCAGGCAGGTCTATCACCGGTTCACCTGAAGGTTCAGCAACATTGATGACCAGACGACCGGTTTGCGCGTCCTCGGCAACATCGTGGAACTTGACGGCCACAAGTTGCGAGATACCCGGCTGCTCCATGGTCACGCCGTAAAGATTTTCGGCCGTCTCCATGGTGATTTTGTTGTGCGTGATGATGACAAACTGGGTTTGCAGAGAAAACTTGTGAATGATATTCAGAAAGCGTCGACAGTTGGCATCATCAAGGGGCGCATCAATCTCATCGAGGATGCAAAACGGCGAGGGTTTGACCTGGTAGAGGCTGAATAGCAGCGCAATCGCAGTAAGGGCGCGCTCACCGCCGGACATCATGGTGATCGACAGCAGTTTCTTACCGCGCGGTCTGGCGATAATCATGATATCCGACTCCAGCGGTTCGGATGGATCCTCGAGGTAGATATCGGCCTCGCCCCCGGTGAAGAGATCAACAAACAGTCTCTTGAAGTTGCCGCGCGCTTTCTCAAACGTCTCCAGAAAAAGCTGCTTGGCGGTCTGGTTGATCTTCGAGATAGTTGTCTTAAGGTCATCCTTGGCTGTGGTCAGATCACTAAGCTGCTCGGAAAGGAACGACTCTCTCTCACTCGCCTTGCGGTACTCCTCCAACGCCAGCAGATTTACGGCGCCGAAGTTCTTGAACCGTTCTTTCCGGTCGGCGAGGTAGGCGCGCGCTTCCTCATCGGTGCGCTTGTCATCGGGTCGCACTATTTCGACAGTGTCGATGTCGAGCTCGTACTCCTCACGAATGCGCTGCCGAACGGCACCGATCTCGGAGTCAAAGGTGTTGATGCGCATTTCGATCTGGTGTATTTGCTCGCTCAACGAATCCTTATCGGTACGGACTTCCTTCAGTTGTTCCTCGCGCTGCGAAACGCGGGCCATGACATCGGCCTGAATGCCTCGCAGTCGGTTCTGCCGTTCAGTGGCCTCGGTGCGGCTGTTGAACACTGTTTTGAGAGTCTGCTCAAGTTCGGAAACTCTTTCGTCAGCATTCGAGATATCCAGCCCGGCGCGCTCGATCTCGCTTTGTTTGGCGCCGGTCGTGTTCTCGATCTCGAGTTTCAGTTCGGCCAGGTGGGATATCTTGCTCTCGACCTGTTCGGTGCGGCTGCGCGATTCGACCATTTCCACTTGCAGCTTCGACACCTGATCGAGAAGAACCGCCACCTTCGCTTCCAGAGATTCAAGATCATTGCCGGCTTTGGACATGCTCCCGACCAGCGTCTGCTTCTGGTCGGCCAGTTGATTGAAGTCGATACCCAGCGTGTATTGCTGACTACGGATCTTCTCGAGTTTGTCCGATTGGTTGCGGTGTTCTTTCTCCAGCCGAGCGAGCTCATCATCAATCGTGCCCAACCGGTACTCGGTCTCGCTGGTCTTTTGCCCGGCCTTGTTAAGCTCTTCGGTAAGGCTGTCCAACTTGTCGGCCAATTGCGTCGACTCAGCGCGAGCGGCAGCTATCTCGGCATTGTTGTGATCTTTGTTTTTCTGTGCAAGCTCCTGCTTTTCAATAATCGCGGCGATCATCCGATCCTGCTCAGCTAACTTTTCCTCGCGGCGGAACAACGGAAACTTCTCCTCAGCCCCGCCGGCGATGATGTTTCGGCTGTAACGCACACCATCGGTGGAAACGGCGCTGAACCCGTACGGCAGACGCTCAAGTATCTCTTTCGGGTCGGCGCCGGCTTCGAACACGGCGGTGCGGGAGAGCACGGCCTGCATCAACGGTCTGAGTTCGTCATCCGTTGTAACGGAGCGGTCCAGCCAGCCGAGGAAACTCTCCGACTCGATTTGCGGCCGCTTCACCAGCGGGTTGATAGTGCCGGTGTCGGGCACCAGGATGCCGACCTTGCCCTTGCCCTCGGTCTTGAGATACTCGATAATCTGTTCGGCGTGCGGGCGATTGTCGCAGACGATGAACCCGGCCATTTCACCCAGGGCGGCCTCCATAGCCACTTCCAGCCCTTCCACCGGCACAAACTTCTCGGCGACCGTGCCGTGAATACCTGAAAAGCGGTCTTTGATCTCCATGACCTCCACCACGCCGGTGGCGTAACCTTCATAGTGCAGAATCATGTCCTCGAGCAGATTGCGTCGTGCCTGGCATGCCTCCAACGACGCGCCCAGATTGGACAACTCAAGCGAAAGCTCCTCCCCCTTCTCGATCAACTGTTCGATACGTTCCGACACCGCAGCTTCAGACTCCTCAGTGGCATCCTTGTCGGCCTTGAGGTCGGCCAGAACTTGTTGCTCCTCGACCAGGCGGGCCTGCAACTGGGTACGATGGGTCTGCTGCTGCGAGACTTGTTGCTGCAGATCGGCTACCGCCTCGCCGATCTCTTGTTCTTGTCGACGCAGGTTGTCGTCTTCGGTCTTCCCGGAGGAGAGCTTGCCCTCCAGGTCAATCAGCTTCTTGTTGTCATCCTCTTTGACCGCCCGCGCCTGAAGCAGTTCCCGGTCGGCGGCAGCTTGCGCTCTCTCGGCCTCGGTCAATCGTTCGGCAAGGTTCTCATGCTCCGTTTTCTGGTCGATCAAGGACTGATGACTCTGTTGAGTCTGCTCAGTAAGGATCTCAGTGCGCGCCTTGAGAGCCTGGATATCGTTCTGGTTGCGCTCGATTAATGAGCGGGCATTGGCCCGCTTCTCCACCAGAATGGATATCTCGCGTTCGAGACCATGAGCTTTCTCGGAAACATCGAACACTTCGTTGCTGATGGAACTGAGGTCCTGTTCGAGGTCGATTTGTTCTTTGCGGTCGTTCTCCAATTGAGACGAGACGCGATTGACCAGCGCCTCTCGCTCCACGCGGCGGTCGGTCAGCGTACCTAATTCATCCCGCAGTTGCTGCTTTTCCGTTTGAGCATTGGCCAGCCGAGCGCTGCTCAAGTACAGTTCCCAGTCCTTAATTTCATTGAGCAGATTCTGATACCGCTGTGCCTTCTTCTGCTGGCGGTTCAACGAACGAACCTGCGTCTGCACCTCGGAGTAGATATCATTCAGGCGCAGCATGTCGCCCTCGGTAGCTTCGAGCTTGCGTAGCGCCGCCTTCTTACGCTGTTTGTACTTGGTAATGCCGGCCGCTTCTTCAAAGAGGAAACGTCGTTCCTCGGCCTTGTCGGAAATGACAGCATCGATCATATCCTGCTGAATAACAGAGTACGAATGAGCGCCCATCCCCGTGTCGTAAAACAAGTCATGGATATCACGAAGTCGGCAGGGAACCTTGTTCAGCAAATACTCCGACTCACCGGAGCGAAAGAGTCGCCGCGTCACCTGTACTTCGTTGTATTCGGTCGGCAGGACGCCACGGTTGTTGATGAGAGACAAGGTCACCTCGGACATGCCGAGCGATCTCACATCGCGCGTACCGTTGAAAATGACCTCCTCCATCTTGCTTCCGCGCAGGAGGCTGACGCGTTGCTCGCCGAGGACCCAGCGCAGGGCATCGAGAATATTGGTCTTGCCGCAACCGTTTGGACCGACGATGGCCGTTATGCCGGTAGAGAATTGTAACGCAGTTTTATTCGCAAATGATTTGAAACCGAGGATGTCGAGCCGCTTTAGATACACAGTGCCTCCGAATTGATCAGTTGGCGCTCCCGACCGAGGACGGGTCGCCGGCAGACTTGATAATTGAAAGGGTTTTCAGCATGGAACGATAGATATTTCGCTCGTCGCGCAAATATCTGGTTTTGATCTCAAGGTTGTAGAACGGTTTCCCCAATTGGTTTCCGCGACCCACCCGCACCGCCGCGGGAAAATTCAGCAGAATTGCCGAAGTGAACAGCGAGGGTTCCAAATTGAGATCGAGCACCAGGTCAAACTCGTATTCCTTTAGCATCTTGATATAGCTCCCCTTGGGCAGGCCTGTCCAGGTCATCTGGTCGGCCGACGGCGAGAGGATGTGAAACCCCCGGCGGGGGTAAATGTCGTTGACTCTGACGCCGGGTTGCGACAGCAGAGTGATCTCGGTCGCCTTGAACATTTCCTTGATGGTCGGCAGGAACTGTTTCAGAAGAGTGAGTTCTCTCAAGCCGCCCGGCAGGCAGACAAGAATGTGTTTCGGTCTAGCCAGTGATGATGGAAAAGCCAACTGCTGCGGTTCCATACGGTTCTTCAGTTGGTTTAGTTTGATACGGCTGATCAGAGATCTGAAACTCATACTCACCCGCCTTCCTCAGATACTATCCTGCGGTTCTTCATCGGATGACGATGGTTCCTCGGCGGCCATCGTCCTGTCGGTGGTATCTTCACTTGCAGACATCGTCTGGTTAGTCAGCGACGGCGGCGTTGCCTTTATCGATGGCCGACCCGTGCTGCGGGAGGTCGTCAACGGTCGGGCGAGAAACTGATCGAGGTTGATCTGATCGATTTCGATGCCGGCGATGCGACCTGACTCCGGGTTGCGAAGATTGACCGGCTGTCCGTTGAGTTCAATCGATACGGCCGACGGCACCCCTACCGAGACTCTCATTCTGTACCTGGCCGTCACTTCGTATCGTCGGCCCGGTGTCAGGGTGCGGTAAATGGCGGTATCACCGTCCGAGAGCACCGTGGCCCAGCTTTCCGTCCGAGCGACAAGGATTAACGTCAAGGCAGCCGGCTCCGCGTAGACCGGGACGTTCCAGTCGTAACCGGCCAACTCATCGCTCACCGATGGTGGGATCGTCAACGATTCCGTGTTGACCGCCTCGGTGGAGTCAACTACCGCCTCTGTTTCAGATTCCTTGAGGAACAGTTCGTTCACGGCTACTACGATTACAAACAGGACCACCACCGCGGCCAGCAGGTAGACCAGTCGGGAGACCTGCCGTCGTGAGCCATTCGTAGTCACACTTTCGGCCCGTTCCTCAGCAGCTTCGCCGGATAGGGATTCAGACTCGAGATCGTCCACCGTGGCGGCGACAGGCTGCTCGGATGATGTCATATCCTGTTCGATTGCCTCCACCGTGGCCTCGTAGTCGATCCCCAACGCTTCGGCGTAGGATTTGGCAAACAGCTTAAAGTAAAGTTCCGACGGCAGGCTGGTACTGTCACCATTCTCGATCGCCTCAAGATGAGCCATAGAGATTTTCAACTCCGCGGCCAGATCGTCCGGCGTTATATCCTGCCGTACCCGTTCCATCTGGAGCAGCTTTCCAATCTTTACGTATAGTTCCGTCATGGTCGTACGTGCGTTCCTACCGTTGCAACTTCAATACTCGTCCCGCCAGTTCATCCAGCAAAAGACGTGGTAAACCAATCACATTATCCAGGTGACCCTCGATTCTGTCAACTAAAAAGCCCCCCATCCCCTGAATACCGTACGCTCCCGCCTTATCCATCGGTTCGCCGCTGGCGATGTAGGCGCGGATTTGTTCGCTGGTAACGACATTGAAAAACACTTTGGTGAGTTCGTAGCCGGAGGCGACCACCTCTTGGTCTCGAATCAGCGCCACGCCAGTACAGACCGTGTGCTGCCGACCTGAGAGGGTTGTCAGAATACTCATAGCATCCGGCTCGTCGACAGGTTTGCCCAGCAGTTTGTTCTCGAGCACGACAATGGTGTCACAACCGATCACGACGCGCTCCTTATCGGTACGATGGGACACCCAGATTGCCTTCTCCCCTGCAATCCGCTCGGCGAAATCGTACGGTTTTTCGTCAGGTTGACAGTGTTCATCGATTCCGGGGATGATCTGATCGAAGGAAACACCGGTTTCAGACAGTAGCCTGTCCCGCCGTGGTGAGCGGGAGCCGAGCACCAACCGGTAGCGCTCGGCCAGGAGCAACAGGTTCTTATACATCATGGTCAATGATGATCGTGACCGGTCCC
>CBDUZQ010000073.1:0-9784 GCA_965371755.1 uncultured bacterium | reverse complement strand
CGACTTTCAGGTGGCAATTAACACTCGATGGTAACACGTTCTGTGATCAGGACCTATACGTCGACGGCGTAACCTCATGGATCAGTTTCTGTAACAGCATGTGGACGGCCACAGCAGGGCCTCACACCCTGACTTTCATCCTGGATGTGAACAACACTGTGCCTGAATCCAACGAGGGCAATAATCAGGCTAGTAAGAGCTGGAACACTCCGGCTCCACTGGACCTGGTAGCTATACGTGCATATCTGAAGGACGCCAGTGACAATGAAGTGAATATTCCAACGGTGGGACAGCAGATCAGATTCTTCGGGGACTGGCGTTGTGACGGCTCAGGCACCACTGTGAGTTTCAGGTGGCAATTGGGTTTAGATGGTAGCATGTTCTGTTATCAGGACCTCACGGTCAGTTGTGGAAGTTCATACTACAGTTACTGTAACAGCATGTGGACGGCCACCGCTGGATGTCACACCCTAACCTTCGCCCTGGATGTGAACAACACTGTGAGTGAATCCAACGAAAACAACAACCAGGCCAGTAAGACTTGGTGCACTCCCGAAGACGATCCCGACATTCGCGTTGTGCCGACGTCTCTGACGATCGAGGAGGACTGCCGCGACAATGCCGGAGCGCGTGGGGTGGATTTTGTTTATGTACCTCCAGCCAAGCATATGCCGGATTTCGCCCCGCCACACCATCCCGAACAGTTGGTCGTCAAGTTTGACCATACGAAAGATGTCAATCCGACCTACGGCGGATCTTGTATTGTCACCGGCTTGCAGCCTATCGACGCGATCTGCGCACAGTTTAATATCCAGAAGGCGAGGCCCGTATTCCGGAACCTGAACCGCTCGCCGCTGCTGAAGAATACTTATGTACTAGAGGTGACAGCTCCGTACAGTCTGGAAGCTGCCGCCAGGGCATTCTTCGAATCAGAGCTGGTCGAGTTCGTAGAAATCAACTGCATTCTGGATGCCGTGGTTGTTCCAAACGATCCTGACTACGGTTCGCAGTGGGGATTGCCGAAGATCTCCATGCCGCAGGCCTGGGACGAATCCACCGGTAGCACGTCAGTATCCATTGCCATTGTGGATACCGGAGTGGACTGGGATCACGCTGATCTGGGAGCTAATATCTGGTCCAATCCTGGTGAAGTACCGGGTAACGGTATAGATGATGATGGCAACGGGTTCATAGATGACATCCGCGGCTGGGACTTCGTCGATGGCGCTCCCGTAGGTCCCGGTGAAGATGGGAACACTCCGGACAATAATCCAGACGACGTGCAGGGGCACGGAACGCATGTCGCTGGCATCGCCTCAGCAGCCACGCACAATAGCACTGGCGTGGCGGGAGTGGGTTGGAACTGCAAGATTATGCCGGTGCGTGCAGGGTGGCTGGGAACAGACGGCGATGGTCACATGTACTATGCCGATGGCGCTGCCGCCTTTGAATATGCGGCGGATAACGGCGCCAGTGCGATCAACTACAGTTTCACCTCCTATGGCACCGGATCTGTTCTGTCCAATGCCGCTCAGTATGCCTACAACCAAGGTGCTGTCGTTTGTGTTGCGGCTGCTAATGACAATATTGATGACCCCGGCACACTTGGGAATCTTTCAACCACGTTGTCGGTTGCGGCCACCGAGACTGACGACTCTAAATGGACCTGGACTTCCACCTCCGGATCAAATTTTGGAACATGGGTGGATGTTTCGGCTCCCGGTGACGACATCAGATCGACGGTTATCGGTAACGGCTACGAGAATTGGACTGGCACCAGCATGGCTGCACCTTTTGTGGCAGGACGTGTTGGCTTGGTTTGCTCTGTCGACCCCTCACTGGGCCCCGGTCAAATCATGACGCTGATCAAGGATCACACCGATAATATCGACGCCCAAAATCCGTCTTACATAGGCTTGCTGGGCACCGGGCGGATCAACGCCGCGGCCACCTTGCAGGCGGTCGGTGGCGGCGGCGGTGATGTCATTGTCGTACACAACGACGGCGCCGGATCTTTGAATGTAAGCGATATCAACTCGCCGCAATCCTGGCTTTCCTCCAATCCCACTACTTTTACGGTTGCCGCCGGCGGCAGCAGAACGGTGTCGGTGATTGTTGACTGGGGGCTGGTCGGCAGCAGTCAGATTATCGGCCAATTACGAGTGTGGTCCGATGACCCGGATGAAGACTCTGTGGATGTCGATGTAACGGCTATCCCGTGTCCAGATGAACCCCAGGAGATCTCCGGCTATGTTCGCGATGGAGCAGGCGCCGGTGTTTCCGGCGTGACAATGGACGGACTGCCGTGTGCGCCGGTCACTAATGCTAACGGCTTCTATACATGTGATGTCCCCTATGGTTGGAGCGGTCGCGTGACTCCGTCCAAGGCATGCTGGGAGTTTACCCCGCCGTACAGAGACTATTCCAATGTCATATCTCCGCACACAAATCAGAACTACACCGCTGAGCAAGCGTCCATCGTCATCAGCGGCCACGTGCGGGATACTTCGGGCGCCGGCATGCCGGGAGTACAGATGTCCGGGTTTCCAGCACCGCCGGTGATGACCGACGGCGCCGGTTTCTATGCGGACACGGTACCCTGCGGATGGTCGGGTACGGTGGCGCCGGCCGAGTATTGCCATACGTTCGCACCCGCTAATAGGCCATACGATAACGTGATGGCTGATATGACTAATCAGGATTACGTGGGCACACCGATCCCGGTGACCATCTCCGGCTACGTCCGTGATGAAGCCGGTGCCTGGATACCCGATGTAACGATGAACGGATTGCCGTGCATTCCGACGCCTGTCACCGATGCAAACGGCTTCTACAGTTGTGATGTCCCGTGTGGCTGGGACGGTACCGTCACTCCTACTATGGACGGATATGCATTCGAGCCGCCGTTTAGCGACTATCAAGACATCGTGAATAACATGACCAACGAGGATTACATAGGTCATCCAACCGACTGCGATCCCGGTTTCGAGATCGCCTGGGTTATGGGCGCTCAGGGAAGCGAGGTCGGTGCCTTAGTGATCGCCAACGGCATGCAATCGCAACCAATTGCCGGCCTGGAGTTCCACTTGACCTATCCCGTGAACTGTCTCGAATATGTGCGTTTCGGAACGGGTTATCTTGACGGCGCTACTGTGAACGGCGCCGGAGGTGAAGTACACATCATATGGGAAGACTTCGCAAATCCCATCTTGGTCCCGGACGGTGATGCTATCGATACCATCTGGTTCAACGTCCTCGGCAACGAAGGGGATACCTGTGAGATGTGCTGGTTGGCCGGAAACGAAGTGGCCGATCCGTTAGGAGATCCAATCTCCGGTCTCGGTTACTGCTGCGGCGGAGTCATCGTCGTCGACCGCTTCAATATTGAAGGTAATGTCGTCTACTATGACATGATCAGGGAGATTCCTGACGTTCAGATCACTCTTTCCGGGGCGGCCAGCGACATGAAAGTGACCGACGCCGCCGGCCACTACATGTTCGACAGCCTCTCCGGTGGCAACTATACTGTTACGCCGTCGTACGGCGCGAACGACCCGGGCACGTCGGTTTCCGACATCATCAAGATACGCCGTCACATAGCCCAACTGGAGCGCTTCACCAGCGGTTATCAACTCATCGCCTGTGATGTAAGCTGCGATTGTAACTGTAGTGTCAGCGATATCATTAAGATCCGCCGATACCTCGCCATGCTGGATACGCTGCCGTGCGGCAATTGGGCGTTTGTCGATTCGAGCTATGCTGTTGATACGACGGACTGGTGTCCGGTTCCTGCAGAGATCAACACTACTCTGTCGAGCAATCAGAGCGACTCCAGTTTTATCGGAGTACGCCTGGGCGATGTTAACAACACCTGGACGTCGTCAGTCTTCGCAGCGGCCAGGCAGCGTGTGACGAACACGGCAGCCGGTCAACTGTCGCTCAGCCTCGGTGATGTTGACTCTCACGACCGCATAACGGTTCCAGTGACTCTCGGCCGTGGCCGACCCGCCGCCGGTGTGGAGTTGCACCTTGAATATGACCCGGGTCACCTCGCCTTCACGGGGCTGACTACCGAGACTATGAACGACGCCACTTTGAACCATGATGGCTCGACCATACACCTAGTGTGGGAGAACCTCGACCGACCGATCGATCTATCAACCGATCGCGTGGTGGCACGCATCGAATTCATGGTGGTGACGCCACCCGATGAATTCACTGAGGTGACAGTCACTTCGGCTGAGATCGTTGATGAAGAGGGCACTCTATTCGCCCTTACCTGCCGAAACGGCCGTGTGTTTGCCCGCGCTGCGGGTGATGGGGTATTGCCTCAGGACTACTGGTTGAGTCAGAATACACCCAATCCTTTCAATCCGGTAACTGAAATCCGCTTCTGTCTGCCAAAAGCAGCCAGTGTGACGTTGGAGATTTACAACGCCTTGGGCCAGAGGGTCGCATCGCTGGTCGAAACTACCCTTGGCCCCGGAGAACACAGGGTCCGCTGGGACGGTTCAGAGTTCTCCAGCGGTGTATACTTCTATCGTCTGAATGCCGGCGAATTCTCACAGACCAGAAAGATGGTGCTGATGAAATAGTATCTGGGAATCAGTTACTGGGACAATAGGGACGGTACTTTCGTGCCGTCCCCTTCCCAGGTCATAAACGAACCCTGACTCTGTGACGATTTATGCTGTGGAAAACTCGAAATGGTCTAACCGCGGTTCAACTCTAGCTTGTACATAGTGACTTTGTGATTTGGAGGATAAACTCTTTTGCTGGAATGCTACGGTATGACAGTTACCACTGGTGATTATCAACAAGATCAGCGGCTGAGCAAAACACAGTATGTAGTAGCTCAAGCCAGGTATGTTGCCTGCTTGAGAACCGCAAAAGTGATCTACTAAAGTAAATGGAACAGAAAGAGAGGTAAAGATGCAGCCAGCGCAACGATCTCCGGGGCAAAGCACGAAAAGGAAGTGCCTTGCAGTCATCTCGTACAACCGTAGACTGATGAGGTCACGCCTTATAGCACTCCTGTCACTCGCGATTCTTTGCGGCTATGGTATGGCCGGCGCTCAGTCGGTTTCGTTAGATCATGTTGACGGTGCACTCGACGCCACCCACCTGGATACAGGTACACCGGTGGTCTTCCATATTCGCTTCACCGGTGATAATGACAGCCACGGTGGAGTGACCAACGGCTTTGAGGTTTACTCCGAAGACGGAGCAACCTGGGGCACGACGGTTGGCGATACCGTAGGCCTGGGCAAGGCCCAGTTTGACGGTGGTTATTTCATCAGCCCGTTCAGTGTAACGGGTAGTGGAGCGGACACAGTCGGCTTCGGTGCTTTCCGGTTCTTCAGCACCGGGTTGCCCGCGGGCTATGATGACATCGCCTACACTTTGACCATTGGTCCGCTTTCTGAGGTCGATTTAGGCAATCACATCTGCCTCGATTCGGCTTTTTACCCGCCCAGCGGAGTGTGGAAATGGGCCGGTCCCGACGTCTTCCCAAACTGGACGGGACCACACTGTTTTGAAATCGGCCAGCAATCGGAGGAAATCACCTCTGTTGTACCAAACGAGGCCATGCAGGGCGATAACCTGACCGTGGCTATCACCGGTCAGAACACCATGTTCGGCCAGGCCAGTGGGACTACCATCGCTCATTTGATACAAGTATCAGATACAATCTCGAGTGTGAGCGTGACG
Source organism: uncultured bacterium (assembly GCA_965371755.1). GTDB lineage: Bacteria > Zixibacteria > MSB-5A5 > GN15 > FEB-12 > JAJRTA01. Next base: position 4,072 of record CBDUZQ010000073.1, on the reverse strand, counting down.
CTGAACAGTCCAACCAGTCTTGACGCCGACTTTCAGATTCCGTTGACCGCGAACACTGGTCTCTACGATGTTACCGTGACCGAGTATGACGATATGGGCGGGACGATGCCCGTTCACTCCGTCACACTGGCCAATGGTTTCACGATTAATCCGAAACCGTGCGACATTACTGTGACTGCACCTAACGGTGGTGAACTATGGACGGTGGGCGACAATCATGCCATAACGTGGGCCTCCGACTGTGACTGTTTGGTGAAGATCGAAGTCTCATACAACAACGGCACCGACTGGTTCCTGATCGCCACCGACGTACCTAACTCAGGGTCCTACAACTGGATGGTCACAGACAACCCGTCGACTAACTGTCTGATCAGGGTCTGCTGTGTCGACGGCGAACCTTGTGATGTCAGTGATGCGCCGTTTGCCATTGAGGGTGGTCTCTTACCCATCATTCTCACCATCCCCGACATGGTCGCAGACAACTGCGATTCGGCCTGTATTCCGATTACCGTAGAGTCGTTCACCGGTGTGGCGGGTGTCGAGCTTCATCTCAACTACGACATAGCCTGCCTGACCTGTGACTCCATTGATGTGGGTTATCTGGTCGGCGCCACTGTAAACTGCGGCGACGGCGGAGTGCATATCATCTGGGAAGACTTCATGAACCCGCTGACTTTGGCCGATGGTGAGACGCTGGCTCAGATCTGCTTCACCGGTTTGTCGGAAACGCCGTGTCCGGTCGGATTCGAACCAACGTGCGAACTCGTTGACGAACTGGGTGACCCGCTGACAGTGGAGTACCATGACGGGTCTCTGGCGTGCCCAGACTCTTGTGTTACCACTGTTACCTACCCCAACGGTGGTGAGGTATGGACTGTAGACGAGACCGTTCAAATCGAATGGACCTTTACGGATGGTAATCCTCAGTCCACTTGCAACTGTATTGCCACTGTGGATATATCCTATGATGGTGGCGCATCCTGGGTGAATATAGGCAGCGCAATTACTGGTGATGTTTTTGGCTGGACAGTGGCCAATCATCCGTCCGCGAACTGTTTGATCCGAGTTTGCTGTGGCGCCGCAGTGCCAATATGTGATGTCAGCGACGCTACATTTACTATTGAAGGTGATTCGGCAATTATCACACTCACCATCCCTGACATGGTCGCAGACAACTGCGATTCGGCCTGTATTCCGATTACCGTAGAGTCGTTCACCGGTGTGGCGGGTGTCGAGCTTCATCTCAACTACGACATAGCCTGCCTGACCTGTGACTCCATTGATGTGGGTTATCTGGTCGGCGCCACTGTAAACTGCGGCGACGGCGGAGTGCATATCATCTGGGAAGACTTCATGAACCCGCTGACTTTGGCCGATGGTGAGACGCTGGCTCAGATCTGCTTCAACGATCTGACGGAGACCGCCTGCCCGATCGGGTTCCTCACGACCTGCGAACTGGTTGACGAACTGGGTGACCCGTTTGATCCTGTCGAATACGTCGATGGGTCTCTGATGTGTATAGATACATGCCCGTTTGTCTTCACACCTACTAACGAGTCGGGCGTGTTCCGTGGGCAGGCGACTATCTGGGGTGTTCCCGCTGTGGAGGGCGACTGTATCGGCGCCTTCGATGAAGACGGCAACTGCGCCGGCGCAGCCCCGATTCTGGTTAACGAAGGTATCGGCTACATCAATTTGCCGATTTACGGCGACGACTTGCTGACACCGGATGTGGACGAAGGCATGAACGCCGGCGAGAACTTCACGCTGAAGCTGTTTGACGCCTCGGAAAGTCAGGTCCTTGAATACTGCGGTGAGTTCGATTGCTGGCTGAACACCAACGGCACTCCGCTGCCGGGTGAATGCGGCGATGTGAGTAACGTCTACGACTTCCAGGATGAGTTCATTGATGTTGTCAATCTGAATGCGGGCTGGAATCTGATCTCGTTTGATGTGATTCTTGAACCGGACGACCCCGCCACCGTCTTCGCATCGTTGGGTAGCTGTCTGATCTACGTTACCGACTTTGACGGTGGTTCTCACTACTACGATCCCAACGGACCGTCCTTCCTCAACACCCTGCATCATATTCGACCAGGATACGGCTATTGGGTCAAAGTGTGTGACGATATCATGTTTGCCGTCGATGGCGTATGCACCTATCCATGCGATTTCGGTGTCGATCTGGACAACGGGTGGACTCTCATCGCTTATTGGCCGCAGCCTACCGTGACGCCGGAGGTCGCTTTTGCCGATCTCATCAGTGCTGGTGTTCTGGTCTACGTTACCGGCTTCGACGTCGGCTCCCAGTACTTTGATCCCAACGGCCTGCCGTTCCTGAATACTTTGACGGAGATTCGGAATGGCTTTGGTTATTGGGTGAAGGTAAACACCCCGTGGCCCCACTTCCAGTATGAGGAGTGCGGAGTCGCCGGTGTCGAGGGACGGAACTCCCACTCCAATCAGGCCCTGTACGACAAATCACTTGGTTTGGATGGACCGTTTACATTCCGTGCCACCAATCTGTCGAGCAGTCTGACCGGTGCTGTTGAGTTCGATGGTGAACCGACTGGTGAAGGCGATATTATTGCTGCCTTCGATGCTTCAGGTAACTGTGCCGGTGCGGCGGCTGTGTTCATGCACCGGGGTGTCTCCTACTTTGTTCTGCCGATCTACGGTGACGACCAGACCACGTCCAGCATCGACGAGGGGTTGACCCCCGGCGAAACCTACCGACTCAAGCTTTATGATGCTTCGGAAGGGGTTATCGTGGAGCATGGTACGACCTTCTCTGACTGGAGAAACACAAACGGGGCGCCGTTGAGTGATGATCCATCAGATCGCACGACCGTGTTCAGCTTCGCCTCCAACAGTCGCTCAGGAGAACTTGTACCGACTGATTTCACCCTGTCGCAGAACTATCCCAATCCGTTCAACCCCACTACAACTATTCGATTCGGGTTGCCGAATGCGGCCCAGGTGGAGTTAGCCATTTACAACATCGTCGGCCAGAAAGTGAAACTCCTGGTGCGTGACTATCACCAGGCCGGTCACCATGAGGCTGAGTGGCAAGGTACGGATGATGAAGGCCGCCCGGTTGCCTCGGGTGTGTACTTCTATCGACTGACATCCGAGGGTGTTAATGAAACCAGGAAGATGCTGCTGCTTAAGTAGGAGTATCGTTGAAGTTCATATCTGCCATAATCAGGTTCTGGAGCAGGCCGGACGGGTCTGCTCCGAGCCTGTTGTTTGGACGGCGACCGGTATTCGCGCCGGTCGATGGTATTCAAAGGAGGAGTTATGATGATTCGTAGTAAGTTGTCAGTGTTGTCGATGATGCTGATGGTTGTGCTCTTGAGTTCTACTGTCTACTCGCAGGAAACCTGCGGTCCATTCACATTTACACCAACCAGTGAATCCGGAGTGTTCCGCGGACAGGCTACTGTCAATGGTGTAGTGGCCGACGCGGCTGATTGTATCGCCGCTTTTGACGAGGATGGCAATTGTGCCGGTGCGGCATCGCTGATCGATCAGCCAGGAGCAGCATATATCATTCTGCCCATATACGGTGATGATCTGCTGTCCGGCGACGTCGACGAGGGAATGAACGCTGGGGAGAGCTTCACCCTTATGCTGTATGATGCCTCAGCCGACGAGGTCTTGCCGCTGAACCCCGACACGTCGTTTGCCTGTTGGCAGAACACCAACGGCACACCGCTCCCGGGTGACTGCGGCGACTATCTACTGATGTATGACTTCGACGGTTGTGATCCACCCGTGATTGAGTGTCCCGATGTTCCGTTTGAGATTACTGCCTGCGCCGGCGATCAAGTCTGCGTGCCGCTGGTGATCAGCAATACCACGAGCGTGCTGGTTGATGGAGCTACCTGGGTCGATGGTCAACTGTGTTTTACAGCCGACGCATTCGGCGCGAATGTGTTCCACGTAGTTGCAACCAATGATTGCGGTGAGGATGTCTGTGATGTCACGATCAACGTGACCGTCACCGATCCACCGGTGATTGAGTGTCCCGGCGTTCCATTTGAGATTGCTGCCTGCGCCGGCGATCAAG
>CBDUZQ010000072.1:0-9817 GCA_965371755.1 uncultured bacterium | reverse complement strand
ACAACATTCCAAGGAGGATGCGCGATGAGACACCTGGCAGTGAGCAACGGCGAATATGTACGGACCAGCCAACTCCGTTCGAGCCTTCTGAAAGCAGCCCGCAACTGGTTTGACCAGAACTCGTTCATGGAAATCCAGGTGCCGCACATTACCGGCGCCACCGGGTCGTGCGAATGGTTCCCCAACGCCATGCCGGTGGATATGTTCGACGCTCAGGGAACCGAGACCAAAATGTTCCTGCGCCAGACCGGTCAGCTTTATCTCGAGGCCTTCACCGTGGCGCACAACCGGGTGTACACGATCGGGTCGTCGTTCCGGCAGGAGCGCAAAGTGACCGACCGGCACCTGTGCGAGTTCACCCTGATCGAGTTCGAGGCACGCGATTTTGAACTGTCCGGACTGATGGACCATATCGAGTTGCTGATCAAGTCTATGTACCAGGCGGCTATCGGACTGTATCCAAACCGGACCCTCGGCAGCTATATCGAAAAGCCGTTCAACCGGATTACATATAAAGACGCCCTCAAGCTGCTCCAGGATAATAACTATGAGATTGAGCACGGGGATGATCTCGGCGCCGTCGAAGAACAGGCGCTCTGCGTCCTTCTGGGTAATTTGCCGACTTTCGTGACGCACTACCCGTCCAATCCGCGACCGAAAGAGGGCGGCGTGATCAAGTTTTTCAGCATGAAACGCAACAACGGCACCACTCTCTGCTGCGACCTGCTGTTGCCGCGTGCGGGTGAATCGGTCGGCGGGGCGGTGCGCGAAGGGAGTTCCAAGGTCTGCAAGAAACAGTTCGAGGAATCGTATATGTATGACCATCTGGTCGAGCGCGGTGTCGATCCGGCCCAGTTCAACTGGTATTTCGAGATTCTGGATCAGGAAGAGGGGCAGTCCTCCGGATGCGGGATTGGGTTCGAGCGGGTGGTACAGTCGATCCAGGCGACCGAGCAGGCGACTTCCAGTATCAAGGCAGCTATCGAACTGCCGCGCTCGCCGGAGTATCTGGTGCCGTAGGTGGCAAGCCTGTTTTTCGCGCTGCGCGCGGTGACAAGTCACTTTTTCGTGCTATGCACAAGATTCCGCAGCAAGGGGAGTGTTGAAGAAATCCCAAGTGAAGGTGGTGTGCGGGCGACCCCGCCCGGCGCCTGCTTGAGCGCTTTAATTCTTGACAGCAGGTTCTCGTGCCGTTATGTTGACCCATGCCGCTTGAAAAACAACAGGTTGAGCAGCTTTCCCGGCTCACCCGTTTGAAACTTTTCCTGTCAGAAATCGAGCCTCCAATTTTCGAGCTAACTCGAAACCTCGGTTGCCCAGAAACTCTCAGACGGATCGAACCATGAGCACTATAGTCACAGCGGTAGTACCGGCCCGGTTGGACTCCAGCCGTTTTCCGGGCAAAGTGATCCACCGTTATCGAGGACAGCCGCTCATAAAGTACCTGCTGGACGATCTGCGCGGTTCCCGGCAGATCGACCGTCTGGTAGTGGCCACCGACAGCCCTGAAGTGAAGGCAGCCCTGTCCGATCACGATGTCGAAGTAGTCATGACCTCGCGGCGTCATCGGACCGGCTCGGACCGTGCTGCCGAGGTGATGCGCAAAATCGGCGGTGACATTATTGTCAATATCCAGGGGGACAATTTCGGATTGAACGGCCGGTTGCTTGACCGGGTGATCAGCCGGATGAAACGAAGCCGCACTATCGGGTACGCTACCCTTGGTCGGAGATTGACTGACGACGATGAACTGTTCAACCCCGACGTCGTCAAGTTGGTAGCCGACCGGAACGACCGGGTGCTATGGTTCTCACGTTACCCGCTGCCGTACTTGCAGCGCGCCGATCGCACCAGCCGCGTCGATCAGTGGCCGTTCATCGGTCATATCGGTGTTTACTTCTTTCGCCGCGCCGCCCTGACCAGGTTTGCGTCGTGGAAGAGGACAAAACTGGAGAAAGCGGAATCATTGGAGCAATTGCGCATCCTTGAAAACGGCGGGCAGATCCACCTGTTCAGGACGCGATTGCGCACGATCTCGGTGGACTGCAGGAGTGATTTGAAAAAGCTGGACGATTTATATAGTTGAGGTAACAGATGACCAAGAGGACGAAATTCATATTTGTGACGGGTGGTGTCGTTTCGGCCTTGGGCAAGGGTATCGCAGCATCATCCATCGGCCTCCTGCTGCAACGGCGGGGGCTGAAAGTGCGAAACCTCAAGCTTGATCCATACCTGAATGTCGACCCGGGCACTATGAACCCGTTCCAGCACGGAGAGGTGTTTGTTCTCGATGACGGCAGCGAAACCGATCTCGACCTGGGACACTACGAGAGGTTTCTCGACCAGTCGCTGACGAAGCAGAACAACGTCACCACCGGCCAGGTCTATCACACTATTATCACGCGCGAGCGACGCGGCGACTATCTGGGCGCCACCGTGCAAGTGATTCCGCATGTTACCGAGGAGATCAAGAGCCGCATCAAGAAACTGGAGCGGATCGGCGATGAAGAGCCGTGCGATGTCATCATCGCCGAAATCGGCGGCACCGTCGGTGATATCGAATCGCTGCCGTTTCTGGAAGCGATTCGTCAGATGGGTCAGGAAGAGGGACCTCAGAACACCATGTTCGTACATGTCACCCTGGTGCCTTATATCGAAACAGCCGGTGAGTTCAAGACCAAACCAACCCAGCACTCGGTGCGTGAGTTGCGGGCTATTGGTATCCAGCCGAACATGCTGTTGTGCCGCTCTATCAAACCGATCTCCGACAGCCTGCGTCAGAAGATCAGTCTGTTTTGTTCCGTGCCGACCAAATCGGTGATCTCGGCCAAGAACGTGTCCACTATCTACGACGTCCCGCTTGAATTCCACACTCAGGAACTGGACGATATCATCTGCAATCATTTCGGATGGGACACGGGAGAGCCGGACCTTGCCGATTGGACGGAGATGGTCGAGAAGATCCATCAGCCACGCCACCGTCTCAAGATCGGGATTTGCGGAAAGTACGTGAACCTCAAGGATGCGTACAAATCGATCATCGAAGCGTTTGTCCATGCCGGTGTGCACAGTGAAGCCGAGGTCGATTTGATCTGGACCTCATCCGAAGATATCAAGCAGCACGGCGCCGACAAATTCTTGCACGATATCGACGGGCTGTTGATACCGGGGGGGTTCGGTGAACGCGGAGTGGAGGGCAAGATCGAGTCGATTCGCTACGTGCGTGAGAATAATATCCCGTTTCTCGGCATTTGCCTCGGGATGCAGTGCGCCGTGATTGAGTACGCCCGCAATGTCTGCGCTCTCAAGGACGCTCACAGCTACGAGTTTTACCGTGACCTGAAACATCCCGTGATCCACCTGATGGCCGACCAGGAAGGCGTTACCGAACTGGGCGGCACCATGCGTCTCGGCGCCTATCCCTGCGTGCTGGCCGAGGGTTCTCGCTCGGCGGTGGCTTATGGTAAAGAGAAAATTTCAGAGCGGCATCGCCACCGCTACGAGGTCAACAACGCCTATCGCGAGATGCTTCTCGAGGCCGGGCTGAATCTGTGTGGGTTGTCACCGGACGAACGGTTGGTCGAGATTGTCGAGGTGCCGAGCCATCGCTGGTTTGTCGGCGTGCAGTTCCATCCGGAGTTGAAATCGCGGCCGACCAAACCACATCCGCTGTTTCGCGATTTTGTCAAGGCGGCGGTGGAATACCACTATGACAAAGACACTAATCCGTCCGACAACGAATCGGCGCCGCTGAACGTTTCGGAGAGCAACGGCTAAGTTCTTGCAGGTCGAAACCCCTGCGGTTTCGACAAAGGCCAAGGCTCCCACAGCAAGCTGTGGGCCACCCGTGGGCGGGTAGGCCGTCCGCTACAACGTGAGTGACACTTCTGTCATAAAGGTGATTGGATGCAAAAACTCTTGACGTTTGCCCTGATACTCGCCTTGCTGATCATCGGCTGCGAGAAGGACAAAGACGAACCGATCACGGAGCAGTTCGCGGGGACCTATCGCGTCTACGATCCGGACGTGGTCGGGGAGAAGCTGGACTCGGTCAACTTGACCGTCGAAGAGAACACGCGCTATGAACTGATACATTACCCGGTACGGCCCGGCAGAACAGTGGACTTCTGCAGCAGTTCGGGCACGGTCGACGGTTTCGGCACCAACATCGCTGTCTTCCATCCACAGACAATCGATGTTGACGGCTGCGATTCAATCCGCGTCCCGCGCGACACTTTCGTTGCCGATTTTGTCAACCACGGCGACACTATCTACTTTGACCGCGACGACGGCACGCTGGTGTACGAACTGCGGTTGCGGTAGCAAGTACGACATTTCGATTTTTGATTTGGTACCCCACCCAGAGCGGAGCGTCGGGTGGGATTTGTCAAAGTCCACCATCTCCCGTTCAGAGAAAAAACCCACCTGTCGCTTCGCTTTAGGTGGGGTACCTAGTGTCATGCTGAGCGAAGTCGAAGTATGAGCGCGGTCAAAGCATGACACATTCATAGTGACGCCGCCCTTCGACTCCGCTCAGGGTGACGTTTGGGGAAACGCTCAGGCTGATGACTGAGGCGTACGCAACGCGAAAAACCCACTTATGTGCTGCTTGCCCGCCCCCCTAAAACACCTCAGCGGAGAACTTGTAGATTTCGGCCAGTCTGTCTCTGTAGGCATTCTTGGGCAGGCCGGCCTTCAGGCAGGTTTGCTCGAGAAACTCAATGGTGTCCCAGCCATATTCGGAAGCTACCTGCGGCAAGAGCAGACCGGAGTTGAATTCGAGCTTGATCATCAGTCCATCCCGACCGACTTTGATGTCTTCAAAATCATGCACCCGCTCCAGCGGCGTCAACACCGATATCTCAGTTTCGATCTGATCGATCTCGACCGCTGTCAATTTCGGAAAACGTGAGTCCTCGAACGCCGCCGCCTGGGCCATCTCAGCCACCGCCTCGTGTAGCTGCTGACGCGCCCTGATCTGACCGATACATCCGCGCAGTTGACCATCAATTGTGATCGTCACAAACACACCCCGCTTCTTGTCAGCCAGGTTGACAGAAGGCGGTGCATATCGTTCGCCCCGCAGCCGCGTCTCGATGGCCTCACGAGCGATCTGATGCAACTTGACGCGGTCCTCATCGGAGACATCCCGTGAAGGACCCGGGGCCGCCGGTTCGCCGATCAGCGGCGAGCGGGTAACAGTCGGTTCCTTGCCGGTGATGGCCGCGGCCATGTATCCGACGACATTTTCGAAGTCGCCGGTAGACTCACCGGAGGTAGTGTAGTCGGTGAAGGCGACTTCGGTGCCGCCCAGTCGTCGCGACGCCATCATCACGGCCGCCATCGGCCCACCACCACAAGCTTCCCCCTTGCCGGAGCTGAGCGTGTCCAGCAGCAAGGTCGGGTCATACTTGTCAACGGCGTCCTGCACCTTAGCGTCTAGTCGCCGCGCCTGTTTTTCCGAATGAAAGTGTGATAAATCAGTCGACGCCACCAACAGGCTGTTGGTGCCGGTCAAAGCCGCCGCCAGAACCTCGCCCAAAGCCCGAACAGTGTCCTCCTCCTGGTCCCCCATTACAATCGCCACCAGTTTGAAATGGCCCAACACCACTTGCAGAAACGGCAGTTGGACCTCAAGGGCGTGTTCGCCGCGAGTGGCGCCGGTCGCGTGACCTTTGCGCGAAAGATACACGGCGGGATGGATACCGGCTATTTGGGCTGACAATTCCTCGTCAATCTCGACCACCCCCAACGGCGTTTCGTAGCCGCCGCCATCGTACACCGAGGCCCCCTGAAAGAAAACCGTGTGCGATGGCGAGATTACCACCACCGTGTCGTACTGATGACCCTCAAGAATTTTGTAGGCTCGCGCTGCCAGCCGGCCGGAGTATGGGTAGCCAGCGTGGGGTGCAATCAGACCGAGGGGATAACCAGCGACGCGTGGTTTATCAACCTCGGCGAAAAAACCGGCGATTGTCTTGGCCAACTCACCCGGGGCGGCGGGATAAAACATCCCCGCCACAGCCGGTTTTCTGATGTCGCTGTCGGCAGCACTCATGGTCGTTCCTTTCCTATAACTCCGCCTCCGCCCACGATAACAGCGGTTCAGCAGTTTGTCAAACGATTGCTCCACAGTGGGACTATTCCTGTGATCGCTGCTTGCGATCAGGAGCTTGATGTTTTCTCAGGGAAGTCGGTTTGTCGGCCTTAAGTTAACCCGGAAGATTCCGTTACTAAGAGTGTATGGAAATAAGTCCGCCCAAACGAATTTACCAGTACGAAATACTCGACCTGGTCGGTCAGGGTAAGAATGGCGCTCTGTGCAAGGGTCGTGATTCTGCAACTGGGTCAACGGTGGCAGTGAAGCTGTTGCATCCGCATGTGTCGGCCGACACTGAGTTTCTCTCACGCTGTTTGTCGCAGTTAAAAGCAGCCCGCGGCCTCAGCCATCCCGGTTTTGCGACCTTGTACGATGTCATTGAACACGAGGACCAGATACTTCTGGTGTCTGAATTCATTGACGGCGCCTCTCTTGACACTACGCTGCAGTCAGGCCCGATACCGCTACAGGACTTTCTCAAAATCGCCGACCAGGTGACATGCGGTCTGGATCGCCTGCACACCAATGGACTTATCCACGGCAATATCCAGCCGTCGAACATCATGATCACACCCGATGGTCGAGTCAAACTCACCGACTTCGGACTGCCTCGCAGGCTGACCGACAGCAACCTCGCCGTAAGAGGCTTTCGGCCCGGCACGGCTGTCTACGCCTCCCCGGAGGAAGCTCAGGAGGAGCGACCTACGAGCGCCTCCGACTTGTTTTCACTTGGAATCGTCTTCTATGAAATGCTGGCCGGCAAGCCGCCCTTTCCGGGCGAGAGTGTCGAGGAACTGTTGCGTCAGATTTTCAACTATCATCCCGATTTCGCCCTGATCAGCCGCTATCACGTGCCCGGCGAGATCGTCCTTCTGCTCAAGCGAATGCTGAGTGTGAAGACTGACGAACGATGTACCGATGTCTCAGAACTCCGGGCCACCCTGGAAGCTGAGCACACGCTGCAGCGGGAGCTGTCGGAACGTAGCGAGACCGGCCCGAAACCTCAATCAAATCGCATATATCTGCTGCTTTCCCTGCTGGCGGTATTGATGGTTCTGTTGTGGAGCATCATCGCCGAGTATCGGTAGCGTTCTGTCGCTGGATTATCGTTCACAATGTCTTGTGCCCTATGGGTTCTTTGTGTGAAATAACATCGTTATGAAACCCGGACGAACGGGAGTGTTGATAAAGTCCCTTTAGCGTGTTGCGGTGGGTCTTGCGAATTCGTGTCAGCGAATTCGTGTGACCCGCCGCCGTTGTCCAACAGGGAGTTAGGTGTCGGGTCACAACCACGCTTTCAGCGCGTCCAAGACCCGACACAACGTAATCAGGGTTTTTCAAAAAGCCCGAATGTCCGGGTCACCCGTCCGCTTAGATCCCCTTGAGTTGTTCTCTTAGTTCGGCCACGGTGGAAACCGGCAGTTGGCAGACTGAGTTGCGGCAAATATAGGCTCGCACCTCGCCGTCGTCGGTCAGCCGCCCCTCAAACAGCGGTATCGAACCGTCTGCATCGGCGCCGCCGATCGCAATGATCCGGTTCGGTAAATAGGCATTGTACAATTCCCTGAGCATGGCATCGCGAACCTCCCCCTCACCGACCACAACTATCTCAATCTTGTCGGACAGGTAGTAGTCCAGCGCTATCATAGCCGAAGCCATACCGGAGGGACTGACACTCATGCGACCCGACAGTGCTTGAAGCGCCTTTTCCCCCGCCTCCAGAAACTCTCTTTCATCAGTCAGGCGATTGAGCCGGAGCAGATTGGCCACCATAATGGAGGCCGGAGCCGGCACCGACTCGTCGTCTTCGCTCCTGGGCCGAAGGATCAGATCATTTGCGTCGGCCGGACGGAGATAGAACGATCCATCCTCGTCCATGAACAACCTGACGGCATTAGTGGCCAGTTTGCGCGCCAACTCGAGCCATCGTCCATTATCGGTGGGGTTGGACTCATACAAGTTTAGCAGACCCTGCGTGTAGTAGGCATAGTCCTCAAGGAATTCACCCTCCAACCGCCGTCCATCGCGGTACGAATGAGTCAACTGCGAGTTGCGATAAAGCTGATCGCGCACGAACAAGGCATTGTTGATCGCCGCTCGCAGATAGCGCTTTTCGCCGGTAACCTGATATCCCTTGCACAAAGCTGTCAAGGCCAGACCATTCCAGGAGGTCAGGATTTTGTCATCGGTCAACGGTCGCACGCGGCGAGAGCGAACCTTGAACAAACGGCGGCGGCAATCAGCGAGAAACAAATCAAAGTCAGTTCGGTCGGCATCCCTCCTGGCCCGTTCGGACTGTTCAGTGATATTGAGGATGTTCTTCCCTTCAAAGTTACCCTGAGCGGTAACGTTGTAGTATCGATTGAAGAGCGCGGCATCCTGTTTACCCAGCACCCGTTCAATCTCCGAGCGGCTCCACACGTAGAATTTCCCTTCCTCGCCCTCACTGTCGGCGTCGAGAGTTGAATAGAACCCGCCATTGGCGTCGGTCATCTCACGAAGAAGCCAGTCGAGACTGCGTCGAATGACGTCGAGATACCGTTCTTCACCAGTCAGTTGATATGCTTCGGCGTACAACGGCACCAACAGCGCATTGTCGTACAGCATCTTTTCAAAGTGCGGCACCAGCCATTGTCGGTCAGTGCTGTACCTTGCGAAACCACCCCCGAGGTGATCGAAAATGCCACCATCGGCCATGGCCGTCAGCGCCTTCTGAGCGTCTCCCAGATAGGCCGAATCACCACTGAACTGAAAGTAGCGCAGGAACAACGACAGTTCAACCGCGTGCGGGAATTTCGGCCGGTCACCGAAGCCGCCATATTCGTCGTCGAAATTACGTCGCAGGTTCCGGACGGCCTCGGCGATCATGTTGCGGCTTAGTCCGCTTTTAGTCGTTCGTGCGTTCAGTCCGTCGGACACATGAGCGAAAATCGTGTTCGCTTGCTCGGCGACCCCCTCCGGGTTTTCACGGTAAGCCCTGGAGATCTCCGTGATCAACTGCATGAAGGACGGTCGACCATAGCTTGCCACCGCGGGAAAATATGTGCCCGCGTAGAATGGTTTCAACCCCGGCGTCAGGAACACCGACATCGGCCACCCGCCGTGTCCAGTGATAGCAGTCGTAAAAGCCATGTAGATCCTATCTAGGTCCGGGCGCTGCTCGCGATCTACTTTGATACTGATATAGTTTTTGTTCAGTACTGCCGCCACCGCCTCGTTCTCGAACGACTCACGCTCCATAACATGACACCAGTGGCAGGCGGCGTAGCCGATAGACAGGAAGATCGGCTTGTTCTCATCACGAGCACGTTTCAACGCCTCCTCACCCCAGGGATACCAGTCGACCGGGTTATGAGCATGGGACAACAAATAGGGCGAGTTCTCGTCGATCAGATGATTGGTGTGCTGGTGTACAGCCGTTGGCGTTTGTTCCATTTTTGTGTCCTCATGTCCGCGACAGGCGCCGGTAGCGACTATCGTCACTGACAGCAGCAACGCCGTCGACCAGCCACCTCTTATGGTGCGATAAATAGATGTCAAAGTGCTCGTATCCTAATGTCAGGGATCGGAAGAGACCTATCTCTTGAACAAAAACTGCCGCCCGGCAGGTTCCGGGCGGCGTACATGTCATAGTATCAACCAGGGGCCACAGCCCGCAAGGCCGCCGTCTTACATCTTCTGGCCACCCTTATACGGACATTGGTCCATCCCTTTGCA
>CBDUZQ010000071.1:0-9953 GCA_965371755.1 uncultured bacterium | reverse complement strand
GGCGGGATTGGTCGGACAAACTTTGATCCTTGGTTACCAGTTGGGCAAAACCCAGAATACCGGCCAAAGGTTCATTCAACTCATGGGCCAGTCCGGCTCCAAGCTGTCCGATTGTCGCCAGTCGGTCGGAATGCCGCAACTGCTCTTGTAGCCTCAATCTGTCTTCTTCGACCCGTTTCTGCTCAACAATGATCGAAATATCATGGGCGACAGCGTCAATTAAGTTGCGCTCTTCATTCAGGAACGGCCCTTCGTCGATCTGTGGTTTCTCCCAGGCATAACCAACCTCGACAAGACCGCGCCTTTCTCCGTTCACTATGATATCGGCATTCATACTCTGAACTGGTTTTATGGAACCACCGGTCAAAAAGGTGCGACCATCCAGAACAATCCTGGCCGAGGCAACATCAGGATATAGCCAGGCCGGCGGAAGCATTTCCACAGCGTCTTGTAACAGTTCGTCCAGAGATATCCCCGGTCGCCCGACCAGCTTGGCGATACCGTAAAGGCAGGTCAACTCCTTGACCCGCTCGCGCAATGCCACTTGCAGTCGCCGATGGCTCAGAGCCAGTCCGATAGCCTGAGTCAGGCGTTCATAAGATTCAATCTCTTGCCGCCTGAAGAAGTCCTCTGCCTTTGATGCCAACTGTACCAGGCCGACATATTCACGACCCGCCTCGAAATGCATCAGAGCGACAGAAGTGCAATCCTCGTCGATTCGTATCCCCAACCCTTTGTCCGTACTCACTTGTCGCAAGCCGGCAATCGGAACGGAGTTGATGTCGCCCGTCCACATGCTGCCATGGTCGGTGAACCATGGCTCCGATGGATCTAAACGCCGGTACAATATGTCACGACACAACTGCTCCAGAGCGTCGTTATCTCCTGAACTCCAAAGAAGCTCCGTACCGCCATCATGAAAACCAGGCGTCGCCTCAAAGCGGAAGGGCTGGGTTGTATCGCAAGTGAGTTCAGATCGGTAGCGTCGGTCATGATCTCTGAGAACTAACCTCACCCCGTCGCAACCGACATGATCGATCAGCATTTGAGATACTTCCTTGAGGAACTGTGCTCGAGGCACACCACTGCCGGCGCACTCTAACATGCGTTTTGACAGTGTCTGGATATCAGCCGGCTGCTTCACGCAATCTCAACCTATCTGGGTTTTCGAGTTCCGGTATCTCATCCCGTGAATATAGGCGCGAACGGGTGGCTATGTCAACCGGTCGGTCGGCAGGACTTCCCCATAAAAACGGTTCACTAATCCGGCGCAGTCGCGGCCGTGGTCCTCATGCGACAGCCAATTGTCAGTGCACCCAACGGACTTCGTGAGCCAAACCCCGTCAGGTCACGATGTCGACCTTTTCTCTGATCGCCACCCGCTCCCCCAGCAATTGCTTCAGGTATTGCCCGGTGTAGGATTTGTGCACCTCGGCCACCTCCTCGGGTGTGCCGGTGGCAAGAATGCGACCACCCTCGTCGCCGCCCTCGGGACCAATGTCGATGATCCAGTCGGCCGTCTTGATGACATCAAGATTGTGCTCGATCACCAGCACCGTGTTGCCGCGCTCGACCAGTTCATTGAGCACGTTCAGCAACATGCGGATATCTTCAAAGTGCAACCCGGTGGTCGGTTCATCGAGGATGTACAACGTGCGGCCGGTGGCCACTTTCGATAGCTCCGTGGCCAGCTTGACCCGCTGGGCTTCACCGCCGGAGAGGGTGGTGGCCTGCTGTCCCAGGCGGATGTAACCTAACCCGACGTTGGCCAGGGTCAACAGCTTCTTCTTGATGCGCGGGATGTTCTCAAAGAATGTGAGGGCTTCATCGACGGTCATATCGAGCACATCGGCAATCGATTTCCCTTTGAACGTTACCTCCAGCGTCTCGCGATTGTAGCGCTTCCCCTTGCAGATATCGCATCGTACGTAGACGTCGGGCAGGAAGTGCATCTCGATTTTGATGATACCGTCACCATCGCAGGCGGCGCAGCGACCACCCTTGACATTGAACGAAAACCGTCCCGGCAAATATCCGCGCGCCCGCGCCTCCTGCAAGCCGGCAAAGAGGTCACGAATATGCGTAAACACGCCGGTATAGGTGGCCGGGTTGGAACGCGGGGTGCGGCCGATCGGAGATTGGTCGATGTCGATAACTTTGTCGATGTGTTCCAGTCCATCGATGCTTTCATACGGCAGCGGCGCTTTGCGGCTGTTGTAGAAACGTCGGGCCATCAGACGATAGAGGGTTTCGTTAATCAGGGTCGATTTGCCCGAACCGGACACGCCGGTCACGACGACGAAAACACCGAGGGGAAGGTCTATGTCGACGCTCTTGAGGTTATTGCCGGTAGCGCCGGTCAGCTTGATGAAATTGCCGTTAGGTTCGCGGCGGAAGGTCGGCGATTCGATTGAGCGTTCGCCGGAAAGGTACTGCCCGGTGATAGACTTCTTGCACCTTCTGATCACATTCGGCCGCCCGGCCACCACTACCCGGCCACCTTGAACACCGGCGCCGGGTCCCAGGTCGATGACATAGTCGGCGGACTCGATTGTTTCGCGATCGTGTTCAACGACCAGCACGGTGTTGCCGATATCGCGCAGTTCGGTGAGAGTGTTGAGCAGTTTGCGATTGTCGCGCTGGTGCAAGCCGATTGAAGGTTCATCGAGAATGTAGAGCACGCCGACCAAACGCGAACCGATCTGGGTGGCCAACCGAATGCGCTGGGTCTCGCCGCCGGACAGTGTTGCCGCAGCACGATTGAGGGTAAGATAATCCAGACCAACATCGCACAGGAAACCCAACCGTTCTCTGAGTTCTTTGAGAATCTGGCGGGCGATAAGCTGCTGCCTTTTGGTCAGGTTGACCCGTCGGAAGAAGCTGCGGATGTCCTTGATCGACTTGGCCGTGAGACTGTCAATCGTTTCGCGATCAAGAATGACCGACAGAGCTTCCGGTCGCAGCCGCGCACCGTGGCATGATGGACAGTCGGTGATCGACATGTAGGTTTCAATCCACTGCCGTACGCCGGCTGATTCGGTCTGCTTGTAGCGACGTTCCAGATGCGGGATCACACCCTCGAACGACGACGTGTAAACACCGGAACCTCTACCCTTGCCGGAGACATGCTCAAACTCGAAGCTAATCTCTTCGCGACCGGAACCATGCAGAATGACTTGCTGGACCTTCTGCGACAGTTGATTGAACGGCGTTGCGAATTTGAAGTTGAAATGCCTGGCCACACCTTTCAACTGGTAGCGATACCAATTGGACATTTCGGCGCCACCCCAGGGACGGATCACGCCTTCGGAGATCGACAGCGAGCGATCGGGCAGCACCAGATCGGGGTCGATCTTCATCTTCTGTCCCAAACCATCGCACACCTTACAAGCGCCGAAAGGGGAATTGAACGAAAAAAGACGCGGGCTTGGTTCGTCATAAGAAATATTGCAGTTAAGACAGGCAAACTGTTCGGAAAAGAGCAGGTCCTTTCCCTTGATGTTCACCAGCACGGTGCCGCCGCCGGTCTTCAACCCGATCTCGACTGAATCGGCCAGCCGCCGTTTCGATTTGGTCTTGACTACCAGTCGATCGATCACTGCCTCGATGGTGTGTTTCCTTTTCTTGTCGAGTTCGATCTCGCTGTCGGTTTCGACGATGTCACCATCGACGCGCAGCCGTACGAATCCCCCGCGCAACGCCTCATCGATAATCTCTTTGTGCTCCCCCTTCTTGCCCCGCACCAGCGGCGCCAGAACCATCAGCCGGGTGCCTTCCTCGAAGGTTAGTACCGAGTCAACGATCTGCTCTACCGTCTGCTGCGTGATCGGCTGACCGCACTTGACACAGTGCGGCACACCCACCCGCGCAAACAGCAATCTAAGATAGTCGTAAATCTCCGTGACCGTGCCGACCGTAGAGCGGGGATTCTTGGCCGACCCCTTCTGTTCGATGGAAATAGCGGGCGACAATCCTTCGATGAAATCAACGTCCGGCTTTTCCATCAAACCCAAAAACTGCCGGGCATAAGCCGACAGCGACTCGACATATCGCCTTTGCCCCTCGGCGTAAATGGTGTCAAAAGCCAGCGAACTCTTACCCGAACCGGACAGGCCGGTGATTACGGTGAGGCTGTTACGCGGAATCCGGACGTCGATATTGCGAAGGTTATGCTCGCGAGCACCTTTTACGTGCAGATACTGCTGGTTTTTTCTGTTCCGCTGGTTATTTGCCATCTCAACTCGTCAAAAAATGTAACCTGTAATATAAGACAAGGACTGGCTGACTCAAAGGGGAAATAGAGTCTGCGGTATCACATTTTCGTATAGCATTCTGTCCCTTGAGTAGCCTGCATAAAGATGTACCCATGTTGTGACGGGGCGATCTTCAAATCGCGCCGCAGACAGCGATTTCCCGCCGAGTCTGAAGACCACGCGGGCCGGGTGGCCAACCATTCATGGTGGGAATCAAAGCGCAAGTCTTGCAGGGCTGATTTGTCTTCAAACCTACCGATCATGGCAGGTCTGGGGACAGACCTGCCCAACTTCAGCCTACGCAGGTGATGGCGGTCAGGCGAGTCGCCTTACAGTACCCAAACCTTCGACTCCGCCCTAGGTGACATGAGGAGCGCGCGGGGCGCGAAAAAGTGGCTTGCCACTATTGGATTGCAGACCGATGATACCGGTGACCTCGATGAGAGCGGGGCTACCTGACTCTCAGACCGGCGATCTTGACGGCGCCCCGGTGATAGCCATCGGGGAACAACTGTTCAAGTTCCTCCAACTGGATTCCAGTCGCATCGCAGGTTTCATAGACCATTGGGACGGCATTGTTCTTCTCCCAGCTTTCTCGCAGGTATCGTATGACCGTCCAGTGTTTCTCCGTCAGTTTCCCGCCGGGTATTTTCATATCGTAGGCCCTGAATGTGGCGTATTGCTCATCCCACTCATCAGAATGCACAAGAAACCCGCGCACGTCCGTCTCGTAGGTCTTGTCAGCGGATATCAAGTTAAGGTCCATTGCTGCTGGCGGATAATACGCCTGCCCCAGATAACCCTCTTTGTAGGTGATGCCAGCCAACTTGCAGGCGCCTCTGAGATACCCGGTCGGGAAGAGTCTCCTGAGGTCTTTGAGGCGTAGAACACCCCCCATGCGACAGGCATCATAGACCGACGGACACGAACCCGTATCCTCAAAGGTCTTACGGATATAGCGGATGACGTCCCAGTGTTCCTTGGTCAGGCCACCGGAAATCTTGAGCTGCGCGGACATACCTTCTGCGAAATCTTCATCCCAGGAATCGAAGATCAACAGATGCCCCTTATTGTCCATCTCGTAGTTCTTACTCTTGTAAGTGAAAGTACCCATGTTTACTCCCTGGTTCTCATAACCGATTTATTACAGCCTGACTTTCATTAGCTCGGGTCCAACACGATGAGAGTTGGATCACCTGACCCTCAGACCGGCGATTTTGACGGCGCCCCGGTGGTAACCATCAGGGAAAAGTCGCTCCAGATCCTCCAATTTGAGACTATTGACCTCACAGGTTTCATATATCGTGGGAACCTCCCCGGTTACTCGGTACCTGTCTCGTAGAAAGCGTATTATCCGCCAGTGCTTGTCTGTAAGCAGATTCGGCATGCCCATGTCATATGCCTGACGGAGGGCAAAGTTCTCGTCCCAGTCGTCCGGGTTGGTCAGAAAACCCAGATCGTCAATCTCGTATGAGCTGTTTCGGTACCGGGACAGGTGATGCTGGAAGTTGTGTTCCTGCCAGACATATTTCAGATAGGCTTCCCGGTGGGTAACCCCCGCCAACTTGCACGCCCCCCGCAGATAGCCGGCCGGGAAAAGCCGTTTGATATCACCGAGTCCGAGGTCATTCTCTCTGCAGGCCACGTATACCAGAGGGCATATGCTCATGGACTCAAAGGAGCTGCGCAAGAAGGAGATCACTTTCCAGTGCTGACCCGTCAGTCCATCTGTGATGCCGATGCCGGGAGCCATCCCCTCGGCGAAGTTTTTGTCCCAATCGTTCGGGTTCATGAGGAAGCCCTTGGAGTCCACCTTGTATTTCCTGCCGCCATGTCGAAAATATTTCATGGCCCCCGAGGTCGCCTCGTTGTCTTGTTTAGCCATTAAGCTTCAACCTATCTTTCACTCATGGTTCTGTTCAAGGGGTCCGAGTGTTCACCCGGGCCTTTAACCTCATTCAACATATTCTCGGCAGTTGCTCGCCGCTAAGCATGTCCACCATTCGTTCGACGCCAATGATACTTCTCATCGTAACAACACCGGCCTCTCGGTCGGTTACTTCGCCCACAATCGTGGAGCCGAGGCCGGGGAAACAGGTTCCCAGAATCGCTGCTGTCCTGTTCGCGGCGGATGCCGGGACGATAACAATAAAACGCCCTTCGTTGGCCACATACATTGGATCGAGACCAAGCAACTCACAAGCCCCGCGTACATCATCGCAAACGGGCACTTTGCTTTCGTCGATACCGATGTGCAGGCCGGACGACTCAGCTATCTCCACCAGCGCTGTAGCCATACCTCCCCGGGTCAGGTCACGCAAGCAGTGAATTTCGATCCCCGCCTCGATAAGCTGCCTAACCGCCGCGGACAGAGGGGCACAGTCGCTCTCTATCGTCGTTTCGAACGACAACCCCTCACGCTGGGCCATGACGGCAATGCCGTGTCGGCCGACGTCGCCACTGATAATGACCACGTCTCCCGCTCTGAGGGAACCCGGACCGATCCGGAGGTTATGGTTCACGGCGCCAACTCCCGCCGTGGTAATGAACACACCATGACCCCTGCCGTGATCGACCACTTTGGTGTCGCCGGTTACAATCTGCACTCCAGACTGGAGCGCCGCCTGCCGCATCGAGAGGGCTATCCGCCACAGCGATTCGGTGGGGAAGCCCTCCTCAAGGATAAATGACGCGCACAGATACAGAGGCTTTGCCCCACACATGGCAAGATCGTTAGCCGTGCCGTAGACGGCCAATGTCCCGATGTCTCCACCGGGGAAGAAGAGGGGATCGACGACATAAGAATCGGTGGTGAAAGCAAGCTGTGATCCTGCTACGTTGAGAAGCGCTCCGTCGTGTTGTGATTCCGAGTCCGGACTCTCGAACAGAGGAGCAAACATGTCGTGTACGAGCTGGTGCATCAACCTGCCACCGCCGCCGTGAGCCATAGAGATGTGCGGATGCTCCGTCAGGGGGAACCGACAAACCGGGCTACCATCGCCGGGTGCTTTCATTGGCTTCTACTCGCTTTCATACGCTCAGGATTCTCACTTTGACGACTGTAACGATAGTACGCTGCGCAGGCGCCCTCAGATGATATCATGGGAGCGCCCAGAGGTCGCTCGGGCGTGCAACTTCCGGCGAAGGCAGGGCAGTCACACGGCTTCTTAATCCCCTGAAGGATCAGACTGCTTATGCACACTGAACTGTCTTCAGCCGGACGATCCGTCAATTCGAATCGTCTCTCGGCATCAAACTCAACGAACTCATCACGAAGGGACAAACCGCCTTTTGGTATGACACCGAAACCGCGCCAGGCGCGATCGACGACACGAAAGACACGGTCTATCATGTCCCGCGCCACTTTGTTGCCATCAGGTTTGACGGCTCTTGCATACTGGTTTTCGAGTCTGGCCTGACCCTGCTCCAACTGCGCCACCGCCATGTGAATACCCTGCAAGATATCAACCGGCTCAAACCCGGTGACAATGATTGGAAGATGAAACCGAGAACAGAGTTGCTCATACTCAGAACATCCCATCACGCTGCAAACATGACCGGGCGCCAGCAAGGCTTGCACCTGACACTCGGGAGAGTCCAGGATAGCTGCAATGGCCGGCGGGATAAGAACCTGGGCGCACAAGATCGAAAAGTTGCGCAGGTTCTGTTGGTATGCCTGGTATACTACCGAGGCGTTCACGGGAGCTGTAGTCTCGAACCCAATCGCGAAGAAAACTACTTGCTTGTCAGGATTCTCGCGCGCGATCTCGAGGCAGTCCAGCGGCGAATAAAGCGTGCGAACGTCGCCCCCCTGCGCTTTGACGGACAGCAAATCCTGCTCGCTGCCGCGAACGCGTAGCATGTCACCAAACGAACAGAAGATGACATCCTCGCGTGAGGCCAGAGTTATGGCTTTGTCGATCAGGTCGGTCGAGGTGACACATACCGGGCAGCCGGGACCGTGCAGAAGGGTAACCTTGTCGGCAAGCTTCCGGTCTATGCCGTTTCTTACGATGGCATGAGTCTGCCCGCCACATACCTCCATTACCTTCCAGTGGTCGGCGCCCGCTTCAAGGATAGCTCCAACGAGTTGCGCGGCGGCGGCGGGATCACGGTAGTCGTCCAGGAACTTCATCGACTACCCTCCCTGTCGGTTCTCGGGAGTTCCAATTGATCAAGATACTCAAGAGTCCTGGCCGCTTCATCGGGATCAATGGCGCCGATGGCGAAGCCGGCATGTATAAGGACATAATCGCCTACCATTGCTTCCGGCGCCGCCGACAGATTCACATTCCTCATGATGCCGCCGAAACTGACTCGCCCCGACCGCGTGAGGGGAGCGTCGTCTGTTATGTCAACTATTCTGCCGGGAATCGCCAGACACATGTTTATCCTCTTTGTGTTGCCGGCGGCAAGCCGCCATGATCTGACCGAGCGCAATACCGCCGTCGTTGGGTGGCACCCGCTCGTGTAAGTATACTTCAAAGCCATGATGTTCGAGGGACGCCAAGGCGCGCTCGGTGAGGTATCTATTCTGGAAACAACCGCCGGTGAGCACGATCTTGCGCTCTCCGACCCTGACGGCGACAGCGGCGGTTACCTCCGCCAGAGTACAGTGGAACTTTGCGGCAATCATGGCCGGGGTTACTGAGGACCGTAAGTCAGTGAGGATTTGACACAACATCGGCTCCCAGTCGATGACGAATGGTGAGGCTGATGTGTCCAGGTCAAACTCATAGGTATCCGCCGACCGGATATTCAAGGCGGCAAACTCCAGCTTCATTGCAGCCTGGCCTTCAAAACTCATTTTGTGACACAATCCAACAAGGGAGGCGATGGCATCAAAGAGGCGACCGGCGCTCGAAGTGAGAGGCGAATTGATTTCCCTGCCAAGCATTTTCTTGATGGTCTTTAGATCCGACTTTCTGAAGGACCTGACCAGGGACAGGTCATCCATCGATACCGCAGCATCACCAAAGACCTCATACAACAAGCCCAGAGCCGAACGGCGTGGTTCACGGATAGCAGCATCACCACCGGGCAGGCGAAAGCAGCGCAGATGTGCGACTCGCTCAAAAGAGTTGTCGTTGATTCTCAAAAACTCACCGCCCCAGATGGTACCATCGGTACCAAGCCCTGTGCCATCGAAGGCTACCCCGAGCAGCGGCGGCTCCAGACCATGTTCCGCCATACAAGACAAGACGTGCGCGTAGTGGTGCTGAACCGTCACCCGTGAGGCATCAAAGGTGCATGCGAACCGGGTGGACTGATAGTCAGGATGCTGGTCACAGACCACTCGGCCCGGATTCACATCGTACATGGACATCAGTGACCCGGTGGTAGTGCACAGGGTATCGAAAGTGAGTTTGCTATCCAGGTCACCGATATGCTGACTGACAAGAGCACGCCTTCCTTTAGCTATACCGATTGCGTTCTTGAGTTGAGCACCCACCGCCAGGCAGTCCGACACAGGTTCGGGCAGATCAATCACGGTGGGAGCATATCCACGGGCGCTACGAAGTACGACCGGACGATCAGCGATGACACGGACAATCGAGTCATCCACGTGCTGCGCTATGGGACGATCATGCACCAGAAACAGATCGGCAACTCTGTGAAGCCGAGCGAGAGCATCGCGCTCATCGGTGCCGATCGGCTCGTCCGACAGGTTGCCGCTGGTGGCCACGATGGGACCACCCA
>CBDUZQ010000070.1:0-9986 GCA_965371755.1 uncultured bacterium | reverse complement strand
AGATACTGGAGAAAATCCTGCGCGACGACGAACGCGTGCTGGACGATCCGGCTCCGACCGTAGCTGTGTCGGAACTGGGCGACAGCTCGGTCAATTTTGTTGTGAGACCGTACGTGAAGGTTGAGGATTACTGGGGCGTGTACTTTGACACGACCGAGAAGGTCAAAATGACCTTCGACGAGGCCGGTGTGACGATTCCCTTCCCGCAGCAGGATGTGCATCTGTTCCAGGCGGCGGCGGGGTAACTTTCGTGCGCGGCAGACGCCCTCGTCTGCCCCTCCGCACTGTCATTCCCATGCAGGCGGGGCGGAGGGTAGTTCTGAATTCTGAGGGCAGGCCTCTGGGTACGGCGTGGAAATGGGTTCGTTTTGTGTATTTTTGTTTTCTGTGGGCGTCAGATGCCCTCGTCAGCCGCATGTCCGCCCCAAACAAGGTTTTAGACCGCCACCCTGCCGGTGTCCAAATGGGTTCGTCTTGTGTATTCTTGCACTCGGATAATAGAGTCGATGGTGAATCAGAAGCCGGAACGTATTAGCGGCGATCTGTTTTGCGCTGGTGGTCATGGGGCTTGTCCTTTCATTGACCGATGTACAGTCGTGTTATGTGTGGAGTTGGTGGTGTTTTTGCGACGGCTGAAGTCGACTCTTACGGGGATGCAAGTCATACGTGGCTGGGGGATATATTAGCCGACGATTGGGAATCCGGGGGCGGCAGACTGACCTTGACCTATGCGCGATCTTTTGGTATTCTTTGGGATAATACGAGAAGGATTATTCCGTGAAGATCGTGACAGTGGGAGCACCGAGTGAGTTATTCGAGAAGGTAATAGAGCTTGGTAACAAGAATAGTGCAACCCTCGGCTTCCTTCCGAGAGGTGCCATCGAACAGAAAGCTCGTGAAAAAAAGCTTCTGGCTGCAATAGAAGTTGATCAGGTTCTCGGCTATCTCCTGTTTGACTTCAACCTACGTGCCCGAATCGCATATATAATACATCTTTGTGTTTCGAAGGAGTGTCGAGGGAGGGGGATAGCGAAATCGCTGTTTCATAAGTTAGAAGCGACTGTGGGAGATAAGGTAGTCGGGATAAGGGTTCACTGCCGCACAGATTATGAGGAAGCTGATGTATGGGAGAAACTAGGCTTTACGAAGTACGGTACGAAACCCGGGAGAAGTAAGGAGGGTAGTGAACTTGGCGTGTGGTGCAAGGATACTCCGTTACCTAATCTGTTTGATCCAGCGATTGAGTCACAAGAGTCAAAACTACGCGTTGCACTGGATCACAATGTGCTAGCAGATTCACTGAAGCAGCGCTCGGACTCCACCACAGGATCGCACGCGATTCGTGAAGATTGGCTTGCAGAAGTGATTGATTTCTACGTTACGCCGGAAGTATTTACCGATATCGGGCGTGATGAAAAACCGGAACGAAGAGCCATGACCAAACGACTCGCCGAGTTCTTTACGAGAATAAAAGGATCTTTGAGGTCGTTAGATGAGAGTAGGGAAAAACTGAGGGGCCTCCTCACCGACGACATGTCCGAACAAAACAAGTCAGACATTGAGCACATTGCATGGTGTTGCTGCAGTTCAATGGACTTCTTCGTGACAAATGACGGGAAACTTCGAAGCAAGAGCGACGATGTGTATGAAAGAACAGGTGTGAGAATCCTCCACCCCAGCGACCTCGTCTTGCGAACACATGAACTCCTTCGTTCAACGGCATATCAACCGAAGCGATTTGGAGAGACGGAGATCAGGATTAGGCGTGTGAAAGAGGAGGACCTTTCTGCAATCGAAGCATCAATTGCTGTTGTGGCTCAAGAAGGTAAGCGGACTTTTATGAGAGAACTTAGGGCACAATTGGCCCAACCTGAGAAGAGAATCAGCAATCTGGTTTACCGGGGTCTGGCCATTCTTGCGGTCATCAGTTGGGAGGTGATCGACGAAGAGAAGCTGCAAGTTCACATCATGAGATTGGCGCCCGGCGAATCGATGCGCACTGCGGCTTTGGGTATCATCAATTGGATAATCTCTAGCTGTTTGACACAGGGCGTAGACTGTCTTGAGATACATGATCAACACATGGGTAGTGAATTTGGCGTTGCGTGTTACGAGTTCGGAATGCAACCCGTTGGGCGGAATTGGACTCGCTGGATACAATGCGGCAGATATAGCCTCGAACGGATTCACGCTATGGTAGACAGCCCGACAACACGTCGGCTTCTAGCGACAGAGTATCGTAAGGTTTTGTGTGATCGATTAGACCGCATTTCGGGTGCGGAAGATGTCTCGCTCTTGCTACAGCTTGAAAAAGACCTGTGGCCAGTAAAGATCGAGTCTCTGAAAATGCACACTTATATCGTGAGCATACGACCGCAATATGCTATGCACTTATTCGATAGAGGGTTGTCTGCGGGTGACCTGTTTGGCGGTGATCCGCGATTACTCTTCAATGTTGAGAACGCGTATTACCGATCGGCGAGGGGCAAACGCTTGAGTGCTCCTGCACGTATTCTGTGGTACGTGAGTAGAGGCGATGGTCGATACCCAGATTCTCAGGCAATCAGGGCAGCATCCTACCTTGACGAAGTGCACTTGGGTGATCCAAAAACGCTGTTCAATCGATTCCAGCACTTAGGCGTTTATCGATGGGAAGATGTTAAGGAGACAGCGACGATGAGAGGGTCAGGCGACCTTATGGCTTTTGTGTTTAGTCGGACGGAGGTCTTCGAGAGTCCAATCTCACGTAACGATTTGGACAACATCTGGCTTCGTGAGATGGGAAGCCATTTTTATGTTCAGCAGCCCATTGAAATCCCCGATAATCTCTTTTGGAAGATCTACAATCTAGGAATCGGAGTACCTGATGAGAAAGCCGAAACCGAATAGAACCGCAATATTCTCCGTAAAGCCCAAGTACGCAGCACTGATATTCTCAGGTAGCAAAACAGTCGAACTTCGAAGGATCATGCCACGCCGCATCAGGCAGGGCTCTCGCATTCTGTTTTGGGAATCTGCACCTGGCAAGCGACTCGCCGGGTATGCCCGCGTCGAGGCCGTCGTTTCATCTCCTATTGAGGAGCTTTGGAGGTCCGTATCTAACCACGCCGGTATTAGTCGAGAAGAGTTTGATGATTATTTTGAAGGTAAGGATTCAGGGGTTGCGGTCTACCTCTCTGATGCTGTCGAATTCCGCAAGAAACCACAACTCTCGGCTCTCAGGAGTCGCCTCGGATTCCAACCGCCACAGAGTTTTCGATATGTTTCGACGTCTGAATGGGAGTATCTACGGCGTCGAGCCACTCTGGCTGAGCAGAGAACCTAACCCCACCCCCTACCTAACCTTCCCCTCCAGAAACTCGACGATATAGGGGGCTTTCATGCGCGACTGTTCCATGCTGTCGCGGTCGCGGAGAGTCATTGTCTCGTCTTCAAGGGTCTGGCCGTCGATGGTGATGCCGGGTCTCTAACTCGTAATCACGTCGCTATGAAACCCGGACAAATGTCCGGGCTACCCTGCCGCCGATGAGACACTGTTCATCCTTCGACTCCGCTCAGGATGAGGTTGGGGGGAACGCTCAGGATAAGGTCTGTGGTGTGCCATAGGTGGCATAGCGCGCATAGCGGCGAAGACAAATGTCCGGGCCACCCGTCCGCCCATCCTTCGACTCCGCTCAGGATGAAGTCTCTGGTGTGCTCTGAGTGACAAAGCGCGCGTAGCGCGAAGATGTGATTTATCACCGGTCGATCTGGAGGGCGGCCAGGAAAGCTTCCTGAGGAATCTCGACACTGCCGAACTGCTTCATCCGCCTTTTGCCTTCCTTCTGCTTCTCCAGAAGCTTGCGCTTGCGGGTGATATCGCCGCCGTAGCATCGGGCCGTGACATTCTTGCGCATCGGGCGGATGGTGGCACGGCTGACGATGCGACTGCCGATGGTGGCCTGGATGATCACCTCGTACATCTGGCGCGGTATCAGCGTGCGCAATTTTTCGTTGAGTTCCTTACCCCAGCGATAGGCCTTGTCGCGGTGGATGATTACCGAGAGCGCATCGACTGACTCACCGTTGAGCAGGATGTCCAGCTTGACCACCGCCGAACGACGATAGTAGGGCTGATCATAATCGAGCGAGGCATAACCACGGGTGGCTGATTTTAGTTTATCGTAGAAATCGAATATGATCTCAGAGAGAGGAAAGCGGTATGACAGGCTAACGCGTTCGGTCGTTAAGTACTCGGTGTCCTTGTACTCACCGCGCCGGTCCATCGCCAACCTCATAATAGCGCCAATGTATTCAGACGGTGCGATTATTTGGGCGTCTACATACGGCTCCTCGATGAATTCCGTTTCTCCCGGTGGCGGCATATCGGCCGGGTTGTCAACCGTGGCTATGGATCCATCGGACTTGTGCACGTGGTATTCGACATTGGGGACCGTGTTGATAATGGTTTGCCCGTATTCGCGCGACAACCGCTCACTTATGATCTCCATGTGCAACAGGCCGAGAAAGCCCACGCGGAATCCGAAGCCGAGGGCGGTTGAAGATTCCGGCGTGAAAGTCAGAGAGGAGTCGTTGAGTTTCAGTTTCTCCAGCGATTCTCGCAGAAGAACGAAATCCTCAGCGATAGCCGGATAGAGTCCGGAGAAGACCATCGGTTTGACATCGACGAACCCCGCCAGCGCTGTTTTGGCCGGGTGAGCGGCGGTGGTAATAGTATCGCCGATTCGAGTGTCGGCCACTTCCTTGATTGACGCGAACAGATAACCGACCTCGCCGGCAGTGAGGAATTCCTGAGGTATGGTAGTCAGTACCATGTGACCGAGTTCGTCCACTTCGTAAGTCTTGTGCGTAGAAAAGAACTTCACACGGTCACCTTTGCGCAGGGTGCCGTTCATTATCCTCACAAACGGCATGGCTCCCCGGTAGCTGTCGAACACCGAATCGAAGACCATCGCCTGCAGCGGCGCCTCGGGGTCTCCCGTTGGTGGTGGGATCTTTTCAACAATGGCCCTTAACAGATCGTCGACTCCATAACCCGTCTTGGCAGAACACCTGACGACATCTTCTTTGTCACAACCAAGCAATTCGACAATCTCCGACACCACTCGTTCGGTCTCGGCGTTGGGCAGATCGATCTTGTTGACCACCGGCAGGATGGCGAGGTCGTTCTCCATCGCCAGGTAGAGGTTGGAAAGGGTCTGGGCCTCGATCCCCTGGGATGCATCGACCACCAGAATCGCGCCCTCGCAGGCTGCCAGGGAGCGACTGACCTCGTAGGTGAAGTCGACATGGCCGGGCGTATCAATCAGGTTGAGTTGGTACTCTTGGCCGTCACCGGCTGTGTACAGCAACCGTATGGCGTGGGCTTTGATGGTGATCCCACGCTCGCGCTCGAGGTCCATGGTGTCGAGGACCTGGGCTTTCATCTGGCGGTCGGGCAAGGTGTGGGTCGCCACCAGCAGGCGGTCGGCCAGGGTTGACTTACCGTGGTCGATGTGGGCGATTATCGAGAAATTCCTGATGTGCTTCAAATCGATCACGTAATCATTCTCTCTACCGCATAACTGCCGGACATAACGGGTGCTTCTCGCCTAAACTATTTGATCGGGCCACAACTTGGTTTGTCTCGCGGCGGGGAAGATAGGGGTTAGCGATGGGTTTGTCAAATACGCCGGAGCGGTTCCCTCACTTCGCCATAAACTCGGTCAGCTTGTCGCGGAACTCCGATTTCTGGATATCGGTTTGGAGTAATCCATTGTAGGCAATCGATACCTGGCTGGTCTCCTCGGAGACTACCACCACGACGGCGTCAGAAACTTCGGAAACTCCGATAGCAGCCTTGTGGCGCATGCCGAACAATTTGCGGTAGCGCAGGTTGGTGGTCAGCGGCAGCGAGGTGGCGGCCGCTATGATATGATCTCCAGAAACAATTACCGCACCGTCGTGAAGCGGTGTGTAGGGAGTAAACAGGGTGACCAGCAGCTCCGAGGACAGTTCTGCGTTTATGGCTTTGCCGGACTCGGCGAAGTTTCGCAGGCCGGTGTTTCGTTCCATGACGATCAGTCCGCCGTACTTCAGTTCGCTTAGCCGCAGCACCGCGCGGGTCACCTCTTCGATCGTTTTTCGTTGCTGCACGGTAAAGAATCGCCGAAGAAAACGGTTTTGTCCCATCTGCGCCAGCACGCCGCGCAATTCCGGCTGGAAGACCACCACCAGCACGATCAGGCCGAAGGGCGCCAGGATCGAAAACATCCAGGTCAAACCCTCCAGTTGAAACCAGAAGGCAACCGAAGCCAGACCGGCGATCAATGTTAACCCGATCACGATCTGCGCCGAGCGGGTGCCCCTCACTAACTTCAATATCTGGTAAATGATGAAACCGACGATCAGGATATCAACAACGTCCTTGAGGCCGAAACTGAGAAAGTCGAACTGAAGCAGGGTCATGCGCTGTTCCTCACTGCCTGCAGGACCTTGAGGGCCTCGACTGTTTCGGAAACATCGTGAGTTCGGACAATGGCGGCGCCTTTTAGTACGCTCAGAATGGCAGCCGAAAGCGATCCGCCCAACCGCTCGTCGGCCGGCTTGTCGCCGTCATGAAGCATGCCGATGAATGACTTGCGCGAGGCCGCCACCATCACCGGCACCCCCAGTTTGGAAAACTCCTCGAATCGGCTCAGAATCTGGAGATTGTCGCTGAGTCGCTTGCCGAAGCCGATACCGGGATCGATAATGATCTTGGATTTGTCGATTCCCTGAGTCTCACAAAGCGCGATCCGTTGCTGGAAGAACGCCAGTATTTCGGTAACACAATCCTCGTAATGGGGATCGACCTGCATATCGCGCGGACTGCCCTGCATGTGCATCATCACTACCGGCACTCGCCGCTGCGCGATCAGCGGCGCCATATTGGTATCGAACCGGAGCGCGGAAATATCGTTTACCATGTCGGCCCCGGCGTCCAGCCCGGCTTCGGCCACGTGCGCTTTGTAAGTGTCAATGGAGACCGGGATGTCGCTCAGGTTGCGCAGTCGTTCAATGACCGGGATGACCCGCTTCATCTCTTTTGCTTCGTCGACCGGTTTGGCTCCGGGCCGGGTTGACTCGCCGCCGATATCGATAATGTCGGCGCCGAACTGCTCCATGCGCAGGGCCTGCTCGACGGCGCTGTCGACGGTGGCATACCGTCCCCCGTCGGAAAATGAGTCGGGCGTAACATTCAGGACGCCCATCACCAGCGGTCGGGTCAGGGTCAACTGCCGACCTGGAGTCAACTGAATGACTTTCCTGATCTCTTCGGCTCTGTGAAACGTTTGTTTCTGCATCAGGATACCTCAGCCGTATATAAAGACATTTGAGGATCAAAAACAAGAGGGAAAAAGGACAGACTACCTACTAACTTGGCGTTGTATCTGTTAGTCGAAGAGATTGACAACCAGTGAGCGGGCCACTACCTTGACGACAGCGAATGGTGCTCCGGAGCCCATTGGCTTCATTAAAACGATAGAACGCGGAGAATCGCTTCGCCTTTAGAAAAGGAAAGCTGCTGCCATGAAAAGTCTGAGACTTGCAACCATAACGCTAATCGGTGTTGCCGCTTTGCTGGCTGGGTTAGCCTGCGAGAGCGCCCCTCCCGGTCAGTTCACGGCTGACATCACGGTGGGTGATGTCGGCAAGGTCACTGAGGGGAAGCTCTTTGTACGAGACAGCAAGTACCGAATGGAGCTCAACGATGGTGGGACGGAGTTGTTTATTGTCGTCGATGAGGCAGCCAACCTGAGTCGTTCGTTTTCACCGGAGCATAAGACTTTTATCGAGAGACCGGCCGATGATCCGCAGAGTATGATGACCGATCAAATCCAGGGCCTGAGAATGTTGCAGAGGATAGGAGAGGTTTCAGGTGAGGGTACCGAGGAGATCGCCGGCTACGAATGCGAGCGCAGCCTGATCCGGCTTCAAGGTCAGCCTGTGGTAACCCAGTATGTGGCCAATGAACTCAATTTCCCGGTCAAGGTCGTCAATCACATTTCGGAGGAAGTGTTCTTCGAGTTGAGCAATATCAAGCAGCAGGCGGTCAACGACTCTCTCTTCGAGATACCGTCTGGTTACAGCCCCAAGTCTACCGCCGGGCAGGGTCCGGTTGAAATACCGAACTGGATCCTTGGTATCGAATCTGTGGAACCGATGTCGCCTCCTTTTGAGATTACCGTTGCGACCGGAGAGTTGTTTCGAGTGCCGGTTGAGCCGGGTTATGGTCTCAAAGTGCATGGCCGGAACATCGGCGAGGGGAACGCCTCGTATGCCGCCGTGCCGTTTATCAACGGCTTGCCGCTGAAGGATGTCTCCATGTACACGCTGAATCTGCCCAACCAGGGGACCGGTGGTGGCTGGACATTCGAGGAGACGCCGCTGGAGGCGGATCAGGTGGTGGTGCGCGTCAACGAGGGAACGGTTGCTTTCACGATCGAACCGATAGAGTTGGGTTTCGGGAGAACGATTGCAGAAGGCAGGCTATACGGCATGTCGATTGAGCCGGGCCGTGAGGTTGTCGTGCGGCTACTCAACACCCACGATGGCGAGTCGGTCTGCGTGGTGAAGTTGTTGAAGAACTTCACGCTGCTGGAAGGTGACACCGATGGTCCGTTGAGCTTCCGGACGGTCTCTCTCAAAACCACCCACGCCAGTGAGCGGCGGACCTACAATGTTGACGCCGACGAGATTGTGGTTGAGGTCCAGAAGGGACAGATGCTGATCAACATCCGGCAACCGTGATGCTTGTTATCACTCGGGTGGCAGCTTTGCAGGGGAGTGTTGAAGAATCCACCGGTGGCCCACAGCTTGCTGTGGGATCTGACAGTAGGCACACAGCGGCCTTGCGCTCGACACACCATTGACTTATCATTCATATCATGACCAAACTCAGACATTACGACCACACCGGAACAGCTCGTTTCGTCACTTTCAGTTGTTACCGTCATTTGCCGGGCCTGCAGAATCGCCGCACAAAAGACTTGTTCATTAGACACCTGGATGCTGCCCGCGAGAAACATCAATTTCAGTTGCTCGGATATGTCGTTATGCCGGATCATGTCCACCTGGTTCTATATCCTCCTGATGGCATGAAATTGGGTTTAGTAGTAAGAGAGATAAAATCGAAGACCGCCCGTGAGCGTTTTGCTCAAACGATGGGGCCGATTCCGGACGCAGCTTCGGCGACAAAGCGTGTGTTTTGGAATCGAAGGTGTTATGATCACAATTGTCGGACACCGGAGAGGACGCTGGAGAAGATTAACTACTGTCATATGAACCCGGTTAAGAGTGGGTTGGAAAGGGACCCCGGTGAGTGGGAATGGTCGAGTTACAATTGGTATGAGGGATTGAGAGATGTACCGATCAGGATTGATACAATCGAAGGGTAACAGCCTTGACTAAACTAACCCACAGCCCCGCCTTGGTGGGGTGGGCCACCGGCGGGAGTTTGTCTTGGTAGCAAGTAGTGGTAAACAAATCTATTGGCTATCAGCGATGGCCATTACCTACATTCTGGGACACGTGGTGTTCTACTTTGTTATTGGATTCATCTATCGTCACGGCCTTGTATACCTGTGGCCGGTGGTGTATTCTTTAATCCCAATTATCGGTATATCATTAGGGTTCAAGGGAAAAGTTTATAGGAAGACAAGTGAGTATCCGCGCGTCACAATCTTAATGACAGTTATCTTCGTTGGAACATGGACGTGGCTAATGTGGGCCTACTTCAAGGTCTGATAGTGAACAAAGCCGACATTTACGGTCGGTCGCGTTTCCTGCGGTCGCTGGGTGGCCCACAGCTTGCTGTGGGATCTGATAGTAGGCACATAGCGGCCTTGCGCTCGACACCACCCGAAACCCGCCGAGTCTGAAGACTCGGCGGGCACAAACCCCAGCCAATCCTTGCCAGACGCTATCGTTTGGGCTATAATTGGAGCCGCGAAAACAGCAAACTC
>CBDUZQ010000069.1:0-9996 GCA_965371755.1 uncultured bacterium | reverse complement strand
TTGATCTTCGGGTCCATGCGATGGATACACCCGGCGTAGGCGTTGGAGCCGATGGTGGCATGGGTGCCGATGACACCGACGCGTCCGTTGGAGGTCCGCTCCACCGCCGCCCGTGCGCCCGGCTCGATAACGCCGACGATCGATAGGTCGTAGTCATCCTGCAACTCCTCAAGGGCTACCGACGAGGCAGAGTTGCAGGCACAGATGATGAACTTGACGTCGTGCTCCAGCAGGAAGGCGATATCCTGTCGTGTGAACCGGGTGATGATCTCCTTGGAGCGACCGCCATACGGGTAGCGGCCAACATCGCCGAAATAGACAACGTCCTCATGCGGCAGCAGTTTGAACAACTCCCGGGCGACGGTGAGACCGCCCACACCGGAGTCAAAGATACCGATCGGCGCCGTTGGTGAAATCGAGGAAGGGCACATCATCCACTCTTATCCTGATTCTTTGATTCGTACTTGGCTTTGAATTTCTTGATGGCATTGTAAACGGCCTTGGCCACCCGTTTGTGATACTTGCTGCTCTTGATCGTCTTCTCCTCTTTCTTGTTGGAGATGAAACCAGCCTCAATCAGCACCGAGGGTGTGAACACTTTGTTCAACACAAAGAACCCGGCCTGATCGACCCCCCGTGATGGAATCTTGAGATTCTTGCGAAACTCACGCGCGAGTATCATGGCCAGGTCATACGATTCGGCCTGGAACTCGGTCATGATCATCTCGTTGAGGATACTGAGAATCGGGTTCTCGAGTCCATATTCATCCTGTGGCGAGGCGGAATCGCCGCGATGTGCTTCGAGGGCGGATCGTTCTTTGAGGAAAAAGCTGTTTTCAAACTGAGCCACCGATCTGGCTGAGTCGTTCTTGGCGGGCGCCAGGAAGAAGACGTTCCAACCGCGGGCCTTTTTCTTAACCGAGGCGTTGGCATGGATGGAAATGAACAGGTCCGCGCCGGCATCGTTGGCGATCCTTGCGCGCTGATCGAGTGAGACATAGCGGTCCCGGTCGCGCGTCATCACTACCCGGAACTGCTTGTCCTTACGGATGAGCTTAGCCAACTCCCGGGCGATTTCGAGCACCACCGTCTTCTCGCGAGTACCACCCGGTCCGATGGCGCCGTAATCAGACCCACCGTGACCGGGATCAATTACGATGACGTCGATTTTGCCGTCCGGCCCTACCACTATCGGAGTGGTGGCTGAGGTGTCCAGAGAAAAACCGGCGTCGGCAATCGTAATCTGAATGCGTGGGGGGTTGTAGGCCATCTTGTGATGAAACTTCTGCACCTTGCCCTTAAGCCGCATCGACACCTGACCCGACCCGGCCGCCTGGTGCGTCGACAGTTTGTACATACAACGCGAATCTTTGCGGCTCTTGATCAGAGACTGGTTGATCCGGCCGTTAGTGATGGAGACGTTTAGCCAGTTGCCCTCAGTCTGAAATATCTCATATGGCAGGGCGCCGGTAAGCAGTATCTCAATCAGCAGACCATTGGCCTTGCGCGACACGACCAGATCGGTCACATTGAAATACTCCGAATCGATCCGAAGCAACGCCTGCTCACCGTTGAAAGATATCGATTGGGGCAGGGCGCCGTTGAGGAAGCTGATAAAAGTCTCGGCCGGAAGATAGAGCTGACCGTTTCGGAGGTCTGCCGGGAAGGTCATGTTGTAGCTGTTGTCGTTGAGCTTGAAGAAGGGAGAATTGAGCACAAAGTCAAACCGGTTGACGCCGTCGGTGTAACTGATTTGGTGGCCCACCGTTTCCCAGTCAAGGGTGCCGCCAAGTATCTCGGCCAGTTCGGAGAAGGACAGGTAGGTGATACGATTTTGCCGGTAGGCGGCAATATTCTGCTTGCCGCCGGAGAAAGCGACCTCGACGGTATCCGCGCACACCGAGCAGGCAAGCACGGTTGCGAGTAACAGAAGGCTGAGGAGTTTTCGAGACCGGGCTTGCATTAATAATCTTTCCTGAGAGCCTTCTTGATATTCCTATCCGCTTCCGCCTCGGCAATAGCCTGGCGCTTGTCATGCCTTTTACGCCCCACGGCCACAGCCAGTTCAATTTTGACCAGGTTGCCCTTGAAATAGATGGCCAAAGGGATCAGGGTCAGTCCTTTCTGTTCAGTCTGAACAAACAGCTTGCGGATTTCTCTCTTGTGCAAAAGGAGGCGTCTGGTTCGCAGGGGGTCCTGCTCGACGTCGGTGGCCATCTTGTAGGGTGATATATGCAGATTCCTTAGTAATACCTGACCGTTCTCGACAACGGCATGTGCGTCCGACAAATTGACTTTTCCCTCACGGATAGACTTGACCTCCGCCCCCTTCAACTCGATTCCGGCTTCAAGTTTGTTCAGTATCGTAAAATTGTGCCAGGCCTTCCGATTTCGAGTGACATAGCGAATTTGCACATCCTCTTTCATGGCGCCAAGAATAGGTGAAAGAGCCTCTGATGGCAATTAAAATCGCTGTGCCGGCAGTAGATCCATAGTTGACGGGGTGTCGTTATCCTAAAGCCTCAGCATCCTCAGGTCGACTAATGTAAAAGAGAGTATGGGGAGCAAAACGGGCATTGGCCTGTTACGTAAAAGGACGACTAATGGCTTCTGGCAATCCGAAGAAACCAGCCACGATTCTGGTGGTGGATGACGAGGAAGTTATCGTTGATCTGCTCCTGAATATCCTTCAACGCGAGGGCTACCAGGTACACTGCGCTCGATCAGGTCGCCAGGCCGTAGAAATAGCCATGAAAGTCCGTCCGGATTTGATAATCATGGATATCCTCATGCCTGATCTGGACGGTTATGGTGCTACCGAATTGATCAAGCAGAACTCGTCGCTCAAAGATGTGCCGGTGATTTTCCTGACCGGACGATCAGCCGAAGAGGATGGCGGCAAAGCCTTTGCCACCGGCGTTACAACGTTCATGAGAAAGCCGTTCAAGAGACAGCAGATCACGGACCTGGTCAATCTGACCTTCATGTCGCTGGCAACCTGACCTGCTCTTTCTGGTAAAGCTTTGCAGCGGGAAAGCCGACATATCAGACTATGAGAGATAATCCAGCCATGCCAGCTGGCCTCGACCAAAGGAAGAAACTGTGACCCAGAAGGTCAAGATAAGCACAGCCCGCATTCTCGTGATAGACGACGAGCCCGAAATCACTGAGATCGTTGAGACTTTCCTGGAAGAATCAGGTTATCAGGTAGCCGTCGAGAATTCGCCCAGTGAGGCGGTAGAAAAGGCACGCGCTTTCAAGCCCGACGTGGTTCTCCTGGACATCATGATGCCCGGCGTTGACGGTTATGATATCTGTCAGCAACTGAAGGCAGACCCGCAGTTCGCCGGGGTACCGATCATCTTTCTGACCGGCAAGGACAGAAGCGATGACATGGGCCGCTCGTTCCGTTCCGGCGGTGACATGTTTATTAAGAAGCCGTTTTCCTGCGAACGGCTCCTGGAAATCGTCAATATCGTCCTGCTGTCGACCGGCAAGCATTGAGCCGGGCGGTAATTTTTTTGTTGACATTTGTTGTGCGCCGCACTATAATAAGATGAGTAGGTTATGAGAGTCATTAAGCGATACAGTAATCGGCGTCTGTACGACACAACCGATAGTCGCACCATCACCCAGTCTCATCTGGCCTCAATGGTGCGTGAGGGCGCTGATGTCAAAATCGTGGATACCGCCTCCGGGCGTGATATCACGCTGGCCGTACTGGGGCGGATCATGATCAGTGAGGCGCCCCGGTGGGGTGACAGACAACAGACCAAAGAAGTGTTTTCCAAGCTCATAATGGTAGGAGGTGAAAAGTCTATGTCTATTCTGAAGAACACAGTGTTGGCGTCGATCGGCGCCTTCCAGGTCACCAAGGCCAGGGCCGAGAAGATCATCGATGATCTTATCAAGAAAGGTGATCTGGACAAGTCCAAACGCAAACAGGCTGTGATGGAGCTATTGGACAAGGCCGAGAAATCTACTTCCCAGTTGAAGGAGAGAGTGTTCAAAGAGGCCGGTCGGGCTCAGCAGGAAGTGGTCGGCGCGGTTAAGAAACTCAACCTGGCCAGGCAGTCTGACGTGAAGAAGCTTGAGATCAAAATGGGCAAGCTGGCCAAACAGCTTAAGCAACTGGAAAAGAAGCTGGACAGTCTTTGATTGACTGTCGGTCAGGGCCTGGGTGGGGGAGTTAGTCGTTGGTGCTGTTGAGCAGTTGCTGCAGTCCGGATTCATTGATGACGGTCGTTCCGATTTTGCGTGCTTTGGCCAGTTTTGATCCGGCGTCGGCTCCGTTCAGCAGATAGTCCGTTTTCGTTGATACCGCCGAGGCGACTTTCCCACCGTGCTCTTCGATCAGGTTTTTGAAGTAGCCGCGCGGTTGTGACAGCGTGCCGGTGATGACAAAGGTCTTGCCGGCCAGTTTCCCTGTTGCAGCAGGTGAGAGGAAAACCGGAAACTGCACGCCTCCTTCGCGCATTCGTTTCAGCATCGATTGATTGCCTTTGTTGGCCAGGAAATCTCCAATGCCGGCGGCGATGGTCGGACCGATTCCGTCCACCGCTGTCAGTTCCTCGACAGGGATTTTCTCAAATCGTTCGAACGTCTCAAACTGTCCTGCCAGAAGTCCGGCCGCGGCTTCGCCGACACCGGGAATACCCAGAGCATAAATCAACCGTGGCAGAGGTGTGGCGCGTGATTGATCGATAGCACTCAGGAGGTTCTGAGCCTTCTTCTCGGCCATCAGGTCCAAAGGCAGGAGTTGTTCTCTGGTCAGGAAGAAAAGATCGGCTGGGTTCCTGACCAGTTTTTCATCGATGAGTTGGCAGGCTAATTTGCCGCCGAGTCCTTCGATGTCAAAACCTGATTTGGAAGCAAAGTGAAAAAGGCGCCGCTCTAGTTGGGCCGGGCAAGCCGGGTTGAGACAGCGGTGCGCCGCTTCGCCCTCCGTGCGGGTGATCGGTTCTTCGCAGGATGGACATTTTTTACGGAACTCTACGGGCTGCGTTCCTTTGGATCTCTTAGTTTTATCGACATCGACCACTTCCGGAATGACATCCCCGGCGCGACGCACGGTTACAGTGTCACCTTTGCGGATATCGAGCTCCTGCATCCGGTCTGCATTGTGCAGCGTAGCGTGGGAAACATAGACACCGGATACCCGCACCGGCTCCAGCCGGGCCACGGGCGTGATTACACCGGTGCGACCGACCGAAAACTCGATCTCTTCCACCACTGTCTGCGCCGTCTCGGCTGCGAATTTCCAGGCCACAGCCCAGCGTGGCGCGCGCGATATCTGCCCCAGGATGGTTTGTTGAGCGAATCGATCCACTTTGACTACCATGCCGTCGATTTCATAGTCGAGTTGCTCTCTGGCCGATTCGAGTTTTCTGAAAGCTCCACTGACACCTCCGACTCCGGTGGCGGCGGTGATGAGGTCGTTAACCAGGAAGCCCTCATGTCGCAGCAGTTCCATGACGGTGTGCTGGTTGTCGAGATATGCCAGGTCCGTATCGGAGATGCCGTAGGCGTAGAACATTAGCGGGCGCGATGCTGTGACCGAAGAATCCAGTTGCCTTAACGACCCGGCGGCGGCATTGCGCGGGTTGGCCAACGGCGGCAGATTATCGGCTTCCAGAGTATCGTTCAGATGGGCAAAGGCCGACTTCTTCATGATTACCTCGCCGCGCACTTCCAGCAGAGGGTAACGTTTGGCTGTCTCCTCCGACAGTCTCAGCGGGACCGTTCTCAATGTTCTAAGGTTGACCGTGATATTCTCGCCGCTCCTGCCGTCGCCGCGCGTGGAACCCAGAACGAACATGCCGTGCTCGTAAACCAATTCTACCGCCAAGCCGTCGAGTTTTGGTTCCGTGATGTATTCGATCTCGCCGGTTGTCTCGAGTCCTTCCGTGACCCGGCGGTCAAACTGAGCGAATTCCTCGGCGCTGGTGACTTTCGAGAGTGACAGCATCGGCACACGGTGTTGAACCGTTGCAAGCTTCTTCGAGACCGGTGCGCCCACCCGTTGGCTGGGGGAATCGGGAGTGACCAACTCCGGAAACTGTCGCTCAATCTCCAACAGGCGATCAAAAAGATGGTCGTACTCAGCATCGGAGATAGCCGGGTTGTCGTCGACGTAATAGAGGCGGTTGTGACGGTTGATCTCGGTCCGCAGGTTCTTCAGTTCTGCCAGCATCTTCTTGTCCGGTGCAGTCATGGCGACAATAAAGAAGCGTCGAACGAGAGTGTCAACAACTATGCAGGCTGGTGTCGGCGCAGGAGTTGTTTGCGGAAGGCAGCGATTTCCTGTCCGGCCAGGTCATCCTCGATATCATCGATCCAGATTGCTGCCAGATGGTCATTGTTGTCGGCTTGCAGAATCACATGGTCAGCTATGTAGAAGTTGCGCGATGGTGAGTTGGGCGTGAATTGCAGGCGCAGCCGGGTTTGTGTTTTGTTGGTCGTGAGCTTTGGTTCGCGGATGGTCTCCCGGAATTCCAGCCAGCGGATGTCGGCCGGCTCGGCCACGGATGGCATAATCAGCTTATCGTCGACTTTCCAGCGGCGGCGGGGCAAAGTTACCTCGATGAAAATCAGGAGGGCGTTATGGTCGAATTGCAGGCTGACGAACTCAGAATCAAGATATGAGAAGAATCGGTGTTGCGGCGCCAGGGCGCCGATCTGGACGTAGAGCGCATCTTCTTCCAGTTGATAAAAACCCCGGCCGGGCGCTGTCGACTCGGTCGGGGTGGAGATTCTCAGTCTGGCCGACTGGATCGTCACGGCATCAGAGTTCCTTCAAGCGATCCCTGGCTTGCTCCGCCGACAGCGTGCCGGGGAAATCATCGACCAATTGCTGGAAGATAACTTTGGCCTGGTCATTGTGCCCGAGCTCTTCGTGAGAGCGAGCCAGCTTATAAAGCGCCCGGTCGATGTTGGACGAACTCTTGTGCTCGTTGGTCAGGTACTCGAATTCGGTAATGGCTTCGACGAACTTACCCAACATATAGTAGCTTTCACCGATCCAGTAATAGGCGTTTGGAACGTTATCATGTTGTGGACAATGTTTCAGGAAATTCCGGAAACCAGCGATAGCCTTCTCATACTCCTGCTGTCGCACTAGTATGAAGAACTCGTCGTAAGTCTCATCACAGTTGATGGCAGGTACGCTAGCGGTGTCCGGTGGCTTAACAGGGTCAGTCTGCGCGCCCGGTGATGGTTGCACATAAATGACTTCACGTCCCTGACAGCATTCGTTGAGCCTAACCATCAGTTCGCTGTAATTCTCAAGGAGCATGGCGATCTGGCGATGCAGTTCGTCGACCGATGTCCTGATTTCACCCCGCAAGCGGCTGTCCTCTTCGGCGCCGACAGCTATGATGGAGTCTACCCGCGCCAGCAACCTTTGCGTTTCGGCATTCTCTGTCCGGAGCGCCTGTACATCCCGCTGGATAGTCTGTGCCTGCTTGTGAGTGGCACAGCCGCCCAGGAGAGCACCCATAAACATAACCGCCATCGCGAGGATGGCGGCTATGGTCATTTTGACTCGGTCACTCATGACACTCAACTACTGCGAGATGATTCGGAACTCACACCGACGATTCTGCTTCCAGGCATCTTCGTTGTGACCCGGATCAACCGGCCGTTCCTTGCCATAACTGATAGTCGACAGTCGATTGTCCGGAACACCGCGTCCGAGCAGATACTCCATGGCGGACATGGCGCGCTTCTCACCCAGCGACAGGTTGTATTCAACCGTACCGCGCTCATCACAGTGACCTTCGAGCTTGAGAATGGCGTCCGTGAACTCCATCAACAGATCGTAGTTGTGATCCAAAGCCGACTTGGCCTCGGCCGTGAGATTGAACTTATCAAAGTCGAAGTACACCGTCTGTAGCTGCGTTTGCTTGAGCGTCGGCGGCGGTGGCGGCGGTGCGGTTACCGTGACGTAGTCAACCTTAGTTTCCTGGCCAGAACCATAGTCGTTGGTTGCGGTCAGCGTAACTGTGTACGAACCAGGCGCCGTGTAGGTATAGCTCGGGTTCTGTTCGGTCGAGGTTCCCACTCCGTCACCGAAGTCCCAGCTCCAACTAATCGGAATCTCGGTCGACTGGTCAGTGAAGTTAACCAGCAACGGATGAAGACCGGTGGTCGGGTTGCCGACAAACGCTGCCGTCGGTGACGGTGGCGGTGGCGGCGGTGGCGGTCCACCACACCCCACGTACGAAAGAACAAAGATCCCAATGATCCCGAGTACGATTAGCTTCTTCATCATCAACCTTCCTCGTTTTTATGCACACTCTCTACAACATTCTCACCAAGTTCTGGAAATCTACAGTACGTCTCAGGGGCGGTCAATAAAAAAGTAAACTATTTGAGGTGGTAGTTTCGGGTATTTTGGCGAGACAGGGATAGGCTGTGCCACAAGTATTCGTTCCGCTGGTTCCTGCGTTCGCCAAAGGCGAGCGTGAGTACCAGCGGTTCTTCATACCGCAGGTGCGCAATACCTTAGTGATGATCGCAGGGTCACAACCCCGCCTACGGCGGTGTCAGGACCCTGCGAAACAAGCTTGCAGGACAGCCTCAGGACATCTGTCGCCCACAAGGGACAAGAATCCGCTCCTCACGTGACAAGCTCACCTTTGGCTACCATAATGACCCGCCCACCAACGCGAATATTGATGCCTTCGGCGGTCTTTTCGGCCATCAGGTGGAGCACTGATGGGCGTCCAATCTCAATCCCCTGCTCAACCCTAATATCCACGGACTCTTCGCCGAAATAGCGCTGTTTGACCAGGTAGGCGGCCAGGCAGCCATTGGCGCTGCCGGTGGCAGGATCCTCCGGGACGCCGAAGTAGTCGGCATAGAAGCGCACATTGAGCCGGCAATTCGGGTCGTAGGTCTCCGGACAAAAGGTCAGGATGGCTTTGGCGCTGAGCCCCTCGATCAGATTATAGTACGCTGCTGTATCTATCTTCACGCGCTTCTGTGCATCGAGAGTGCGAAGCGGCACGATCAGGTCGAAAACACCGGTTGACACCTCAAGCACAGGAAAGCGCGGGTTGAGATCGCTCTCATTGATTTGCAGCACGGGGGCAATTCGGGCAGGATCAATCTCGTTTCCAAATTCCGGCTGAAGCTGTCGCATAATGAGTTCAGCGGCCTCGCCGTTCTGGTAGCTGAAATCGACCGGGATAAGTCCGGCTTTCAAGTTCAAGGTGACGCGGTCCACTTCATGGCCGAGGATTTCTCGCTGGATCACCCAGGCCGTGCCTAGGGTGGGATGTCCGGCAAACGGCAGTTCTCGTTCCGGAGTGAAAATGCGAACTCCGTAGGCGCCGTCAGTTTCGTTTTCGGAAAGAATGAAAGTGGTTTCCGAAAAATTGAACTCACGGGCTATCTTCTGCATTTCCTCGTCGGCGTAGCGCTGTCCCTCGCGGACCACAGCCAGTTGGTTGCCGGCGTAGCGCTTTTCGGCGAAGACATCAAGTATGTAGAACTTCGACATAGTGTGATCTCCTTGGCAAACGGTGCTGTCCACAAATTTCGTGTCCGGTCAACGACGTCGTCGTCGAGAACCAATCAATTCGGCAATGGACCCCAAACGGGGTTGGAGCATCCGTTGTAA
Organism: uncultured bacterium; assembly: GCA_965371755.1. GTDB lineage: Bacteria > Zixibacteria > MSB-5A5 > GN15 > FEB-12 > JAJRTA01. Next base: position 371 of record CBDUZQ010000069.1, on the reverse strand, counting down.
CGGGTCAGACGACGCTGGTTGCGACCGGTGACATCCATCGTGAAAATATCCTGCGGACCGAGCCTGGTGGAAGAGAAAACGATGTGCTTACCGTCCGGTGAGAAGTGCGGGTTCTCGTTGTGACCCAATTCGGTCAAGAGACGATAGCTGACACCTGAGGTGTCTATTGAGGCCAGGTCGAATCGTCCGCCCCGCGTGCGAGACACAAAAGTGATGCGATCACCTTGCTCCGCCCAGATCGGGGAGTCGTTATAGCCGGTCTGGTAGGTTAGGCGTCGAACGTTCAGGCCGTCGGAATCCATGATGTAAACCTGCGGCGCGCCTGAGCGATCGGATGAAAAGGCGATCATGCGCCCGTCGGGCGACCAGGT
>CBDUZQ010000068.1:0-10108 GCA_965371755.1 uncultured bacterium | reverse complement strand
TGATTTTGATCGAGTTCTTGTTGGCGCCCACGGTGCCGTCAGCACCCAAACCGTAAAACAGCGCCCGGAAATTCTCGCCCTCAAGACTGAAGGATTCATCTAACGGCAGTGACGTCATCGTGACATCGTCGTTGATGCCGGTGGTGAAATGGTTCTTGGGAGCATCTTTCTTGAGTTCGTCGAAGACTGCTTTGGCCATAGACGGATTGAACTCACCGGAGCCAAGCCCATAGCGACCACCCACTACCAGCGGGCGCTTGTTGGGACGCGGCCAGTTATTATCGAAAGCTTCATCCAGAGCGACCTGGACATCGATGTACATAGGCTCACCGACCGCACCCGGTTCCTTAGTGCGATCAAGCACGGCGATTTTCGAGATTGTAGTCGGCAGCGACGCGGCAAATGCCTGAGCCGAGAACGGCCGATACAACCGCACTTTGAGGATACCTACTTTTTCACCACGCCCGACGAGTTCATCAACCGTCTCATGCACCACTTCGGCACCGGTGCCCATAATGATGATCACGCGTTCCGCCTCGGGGTGACCAAAGTAATCGAACAAGTGATAGTCCCGCCCCACAACCGAGGCAAACTTGTCCATCTGCTTCTTGACAATGCCCGGAGCAGCGGCGTAGTACTTATTGATAGTCTCACGCGACGCAAAGAATACATCCGGGTTTTGTGAGGTACCCTTGATGGTGGGCCGATCCGACGACAGGGCGCGTTGGCGATGCTGAGTGATAAGTTCCTCGGGCAACAAATCGCGCATGTCGTCAAAAGTAATCTGTTCGACCTTCTGCACCTCATGTGATGTTCTGAAACCATCGAAGAAGTGCAGAAACGGCACTCGGGATTCCAACGCCGCCGCCTGAGCGATTAACGCCAAATCCATCACTTCCTGAACCGAGCCGGAAGCGATCAGACCGTAGCCGGTCGAACGGGTCGTCATGACATCCGAATGATCGCCGAAAATCGACAGTGCATGGGTGGCCACGGCGCGCGCAGTAACATGGAACACCGTCGGCGTCAACTCACCGGCAATCTTGAACATGCTCGGGATCATCAGCAGCAGCCCTTGAGAGGCCGTGAAAGTGGTGGTGAGAGCGCCGGTGGTCAGAGCGCCATGCACGGCCCCGGCGGCGCCCGCCTCGGACTGCATTTCCACCACATTGGGGATACTCCCCCAGATATTCTTCTCACCGCGGGCCGATTTCTCATCGGCCTTCTCGCCCATATCTGACGACGGCGTGATAGGGTAAATCGCAATAACTTCGTTAGTGGCGTGGGCGACGTACGAGGCGGCGGTGTTGCCGTCGATCGTCACCATCTTACGTTGGCGGGTCTTGTTCGACACGTTTTCCTTCTTTATTGTCTGAACATTGTCTTCGGTCATCGTAATCTCCTGTTTTGGACAGGTAAAGCGTTCTATCGTAACATCATTAACATTCTAATCTGACTTTGAAATCGTGATTTCCTTTTGGGCCTGGTACTTTCCGGATTTGTCACCGTAGGAGTTGAGACATTCCTCAGCCGCCTCCAGAAACAGGAGTTGCCCGATACCTTGATGGGCATAAACACGGACCGGAACCGGCGCGCTGTTGGTCAGGCTGATAGTCGCGTACCCTTCCCATTCCGGCTCAAACGGTGTGACGTTGATGATCACGCCGGTGCGAGCATAGGTGGATTTACCGAGGCAGATCGTAATCACATCACGAGGTATCTTGAAGTACTCGACGGTGCGCCCCAGCACAAATGAATTGGCCGGTATCAGCACTGATTCGGCCTTGACGTCCTGGAAGTTGTCTGGGGTCATTTTGGTCGGGTCCAACTCCGTCACACCCCTGGGGTCGAATATCTTGAACTCATCGGAAAGACTTATATCGTAACCGTAGGAGGACGTTCCATAACTGATTCCAGAGCGCACCTGTTCCTCCGAAAACGGCCTGATCATTTCATGCTCGCGGGCCATTTCAATAATCCAGCGGTCAGATTTTACGGGCATGGCTATCGTTCTCCTGTTCAACCATTCTTTACCGGCCCGGAAGATACTGTGCCCGGCGCTGGAAGTAAATAGAAATGCGCTCAGGGATTCGGTTTTTCAGATGGAGGCGCACTCATTGATCGCTCCATATGCACCACGTCTTCAAGAGTATGCTTGACGAAAACCTCCAGCAGTCTCTCCTCAGCAGTGACCAGCAGCGTCCGCATGGCACAACTGTCACTCCTGGGGCAACTGCCGGGATCAGGAATGCATTTGGTCAGATGGTACGGACCCTGGATAGCCTCGAGAACATCCTTGACAGTAATCTCACTCGGCGGTTTGGCCAAAGTGAACCCGCCCCGAACACCCCGGTGAGACCTTAAGATGCCCGACCGTGACAGCGATTGGAAAATTTTGGCCAGGAACTTCTCAGGGATGTCCCTTGCCTCAGAAATCTCCGATAGGGGAGTGACTTCATCCTTCCCCTTGTCGGCCAAGTGCAGCACGCCCTGCATGCCGTATTCTTCGGCCTTGGTGAATTGCATATAGACCTTTCTTCGACAACTTTACAGTTTGTGTTCCGGCCTTGAGAACCGGTCTGTTTATGACCGTTTTAATCCTCATTAGAAATATACGACTTCCACTCAGGCCGTCAACAGGATTTGGTGACTCTTTTCACAAATTCGCCTTTGTTTTTTCGCAGGTTACACCGAACAGCATTTGACTTTTCCTGTCTAAGCAGTACCTTATCCGTTGTAACAAGGGCACTTAAGATGAGGCTTGGAAATCATGGTTGAGAAAAACGGAACAAGCCGCGGATTAATGATCGTCTACACTGGTGATGGTAAGGGCAAAACGACGGCGGCCCTGGGCATGTGCGTGCGGGCGGTCGGATACGACTGGAAGATTTGTCTTATCCAGTTTATTAAAGGGTCCTGGAAGTATGGTGAGTTGAAGGGCGTCAAACGGCTTGAGCCGAATTTGGAACTCCACGTTGTCGGCGAGGGTTTTGTCGGGATACTCGACGACAATAAGGAACTTAAGGTGCATCAGGAAGCGGCCCGGAAGGGGTTGGCGTTGGCCCGGGAAAAGATTGAGTCAGGTCTGTTTCAACTTGTCATCCTTGATGAGTTGAACGTTGCTCTCAAGCTGGGTCTGGTCGGCAAAGAGGATGTTCTCAGATTGCTGGCCGCATGTTCGGCGGACCAACACCTGGTCATCACCGGTCGGGACGCACCTGACTGGCTGATTGATCAAGCCGACCTCGTAACGAGCATGACCGAGATCAAACATCCCTTCCGAGAGGGTATTCAGGCCCAAAAAGGTATTGACTGGTAGTCGAGGACAAGGGTGGGTCCGTCTTCGGCCCCGCCGATAATGGCAGCACACTTTCACCACCAAATCCTCCCAAAACGCGTCTGCACCGCACTTCTTGTAGGTCAGGAGGCCTGTCCTCCTGACACAAGTCAGGACCACCAAGGGGTCCTGACCTACGAAGACTGCACAACCGTCAATAAAGGAGCAACCCTATGAAAACTGAATGTCACGAATCAAGATCATACAGGCTTCGTAATCACCATCTGTCCTGTTAAGTGAATACAAAAATACACAAAACGAACCCATTTCTCCCACCGTCTGGGTGGCCGTCTCAAACCTTGTTTGGGGCGGATTGGTGACTGGGAGAGATTCACCCCCAAACTAGTTTGAGGGTGCCACCCGACGCTTGCGGTGGGTTTCCATTCGCACAAACGAAAAAGAGGCAGGTTTCAAACCTGCCTCTCCAAATCCAATCGTAATCAGAGAAATCGATTCCAGTCGAAAGTCTATATCGAGAACTGGGCTCCCATGGTAAACTGGAACATGATCGGAGTGTTGTCGGTCAGAACGATGTGCATCCTCGGCATTCCAAACAGGTGGACGGTGGGTGACACCTGGTGGCGCCAGAAAAGACCGGTATTCATACCAAGCTGCATTCCATCAAAGTCATATAGGCCGGGTCCGCCCATCAGGAATAGATCCGAATTGCGAGTCTGGGAGACACTGTACATCGTATTGACGATCACATTGGTCTCAGTGCGACTTTCTGAAGACTCGGTCTCCTGAATCCCCAGGGCCAGGTTGGCCGGCATTGACATTTCAACGGAGTAACTCTGAAACATCAATTCACCACCTATGAGCAGCTTGGGCTTAACGCCGTAGTAATACTGGCCGCCGAAGCCGATACCGGCGCTGGAGGAAAACTTCGTGCTGGTGATTGGCTCAGTGTAACTCGTGAAAGCATCACCGGTTCCAAAGGCATATCCGAGATTGCCCGATACCCAACTCTGTCCCTTTAAATCCCGCACCTGCGCCGATAGCGAGGTAGTGACTAATAGACAGAAGATCGCCAATACTAAGAGAGTTCGAATCATTGGAGACTCCTTTTTTGAGGTGTTCGACATTCAGGTTTAGATACAATCCAACGACTTTGCATGTATCTAACGCTCTTATCAGTTATCGGCGAGAAAACTGAATTATTTAGGAAAATGGGATTTCAGGCAACGGCCAGTGAGTCACTGAACTAGTGGCGGGTTCGAAGACGGACCCGCCGATAATGGCAGCACACTATCACCACCAATGCCTCCCAATACGCGTCTGCGCAGCACTTCTTGTAGGTCAGGAGGCCTGTCCTCCTGACACAAGTCAGGACCACCAAGGGGTCCTGACCTACGAAGAGTCATGATGAAGTTAGCCGCGCGCGAAGCACAAAGGAGCAATTTATTGCCCACTCGTAATCACCACCGATCCTATTAAGTGAATACGAAAATCCACAAAACGAACCCATTTGCTCAGAGTGCAATTAGCTGCGCGCGAAGCGCGAAGACGTGGCTTGCCACCAAAACGAACCTATTTGCTCAGAGTACAATTAGCCGCGCGCGAAGCGCGAAGAAGTGGCTTGCCACCAAAACGAACCCATTTGTGGCGGGTTCGATGACTACAGGAAGATTTATCGCTACCCTTTGTCCGGAAAAGCTTGAGTTTCTCGAAATCCTGAATATCATTAGACTCATTGGCAGGTTCGAAGACGGACCCGCCCTACAAGACTTGATAATGACAATGGCAAACCTAACGGTGCGTAACACGTGACTTTGCAGGATGGTTTGAAAAGATACATAAGGAAGTGACCATGGGCGAAGAAAAGAACTATGACATAGTAATCGTCGGCGGCGGCCCCGGGGGGTTGACGGCCGGTCTCTACAGCGCCCGTGCTGAGCGCAAAGCGATCGTTCTGGAAAAGGGGATGCCCGGCGGGCAGATCGCCAATACCGAAGATGTCGAGGATTATCCCGGTTTCGAACACATCTCCGGAGCGGAATTGGCCATGAAAATGGCCGAGCACGCCAAAAAGTTCGGTTTGGAGATAGCTACCGACGATGTAGAGGAAGTCTATGTCGACGGCAACGACCGAGTGGCTCAGTGCGCTTCGGGAACGCTCTACCGGGCCAAGGCGATCATTCTGTCCACCGGTGGCTCGCCGATGAAACTCGGCGTTCCGGGCGAAGAGGAATACACCGGGAAGGGTGTCTCATACTGCGCTATCTGCGATGGCGCCTTTTTCCGCAATCAGGTAATCGCGGTGGTCGGCGGTGGCGATGCCGCCGTGGAGGAAGGGATCTTTCTGACCAAATTCGGCAGCAAGGTCTACATTATTCATCGTCGTGATCAGTTGAGAGCCCAGAAGATTATCCAGAAGCGCGCCTTTGCCAACGAAAAAGTTGAGATCATCTGGGATACCATCGTTGAGTCGATAAGCGGCAACGATAAACAGGTTACAGGCTTGTCCTTGAAGAACGTTAAGACCGGTGACAAGTCGACTCTGGAAGTTGGCGCTGTCTTTCCGTTCCTTGGGTTCCGTCCCAACAGCAATATCACCCGTGAAGCCCTCCGCAAAGACCAAGGTGGGTATATCATCACCGATCACAAAATGGAAACCTCGATCAAAGGTATCTTCGCCTGTGGCGATGTGCGTGCTCAGTTGGTGCGGCAGATTACCAACGCCGTCGGCGACGGCACCACGGCGGCCGTGGCGGCTGAGAAATACATCGAGGAGTTGGAGGACAAGGGTTAGCCACTTCCGCATCTCTCCCCCGTATAATCTTTGGCAAACAAAAACGCCCGCCGGTTTGAAACCGGCGGGCGTCTTGTTTTCGATTCAGGCGATCAATCGATCAATCACAGTGCGGCGTACCGAGGTAGCCGTTGTTGTATCTGTCGAAAGTTCTCGCCCAACGCAGAACCTCTTTCTGGTCCGGCTTGGACATGGAATCCCACGCGGTGTAATCGTGATCAGCCAGGAAGGCATCGGCGTCGGCGATGACATCATCGACGGTCGAAGTAGCACCGTTGGCGATATTCAGCTTGGTGCCCAGAAGCTGCGCGTACAGCTTGGTGATGCCATTTGACGGATCGCCGTACACGTCCTGACTCAGGATATCGTACGCATATTGGGCATCGTCGATCAGCCGGCTGTCAGCGCCACCCGGCGTACCAAGCCACAGCGGCAGCAGCGGAGTCACGACATCGGCCTGCGGACCGAAGCCGGCATGCGTTTTCCAGTAACCGATAGTACCTGTGCAACCTTCGTTCTGCGGCTCATAGATGCCGGCGTCCCAAGTGGGATCGTATTCACCCGCATCCAGAGTGGTGCAGATGGTGCGTCCGGTCATGCGATCGGCATCACTGTCAACGGCGTCATCTGCACCCTGATCCTGCAGGGTAATGACCCAGCCGGCGGGAGCGATGAACTCAACAAAGTAGTCACCCGGCTGGAGATTAATAAACTGGTACCAGCCAGCGGCGTCCGTCACGGTCGAGCCAATCGCGGTCTGAGCGTCGGCGCAGTCATAAAGATAGACCGTCACGCCTTCGACACCCAGCTCATCACGATCCTGAATGCCGTCTCGGTTTTCGTCGTGCCAGACATAGTCGCCAAGGCCGGCCAGCGGCGGGGTCACAGGCAGGTCAAAACGAATCACTGACTGTTTTTCCCAATCGGTCGCCAACTGCCAACCGGTGCGCAGGGTACCGCTGGCTCCGTAGTTGTCATCGGGAGCGCCTTCCCAGAATTCAGCGTCGGCGATGGCCGGAAGTTCTTCGCAGACTTCCACACCACCCATCATGTAACAGACCTCAAGAAAGGGATTCATGCTGGCGTCAGCATGCTCGCGACTTATGAATATAGAGCGCGGATAGGTCGTGCCCTGCTCAAGCAGGAAACCGTAGTTCGGGTGAGTGCCGTCGAGCCACGCCTGGACCAGCGCGGTGACATCAAACGAATGGTAACCGCCGGCATCAACGAGGAGGGAGGCTTCCACGGCGGCATCAAAGGCACCACCGAAGTTGTTCCAGGTAATGACCATCTCATCCCAGTCAGCGGTGACCCGGTGAGCATTGACGGTCTTGTCGGAGACCTGCCAGACATACAAATTCAGACTGGCCGATGTCAGAGTAGCGCCCGGCGGAATAGCCGAACTCAACTGAAAGGCTGAACCGTCAATCGGCGCTGTCGGGCCGGACTGGTTCGAGCAACCGGCGACGATCATCGCCAGAGTCGCGAGGGTGACAATCAGAATGTGTCTTTTGGCCACTTCTACCTCCTTGGGTGAGTGAGAATAGTTTAGGTGCTTCATAGCTTTGGGCGAGAGACTGCCCGCGTTCATGCCTAACTAACGGAACACAACGGTACGAACAACAGGCACAACCTTCCCCTTGTTTTATTTCCGGTTATGACCGTCACAGAAAGCACGGAGCGTTGACAATGTTCTGACTGAACGCTATCCAACCAACATGAAGACGGCCATAATCCCTTTAATATAGCCACTTTTCACCGGATTGTCAAGCGTTTACAGGACAAACCAAAGGAGAAACGCCCACCGGTTTGAAACCGGCGGGCGTCTTTTTTTTCGAATCAAACGATCAGTCGATCAGTCACAATGTGGCGTACCGAGGTAGCCGTTGTTGTACTCATCGAGAGTGCTCTTCCAACCGTTGATCGGTTTCCGGTCCTGCTTGGACAGCGAATCCCAATCGGTATAATCGTGGTCGGCAAGGAACTCGTCAGCCGCCACCACAACATCATCTACCGTGGATGTAGCGCCGTTGGCGAAGTTCAGCTTGGCAGCCAGGAGCTGTGCATACAGTTTGGTGATGCCGTTATTAGGTGCACCGTAGACCTTCTGGGTCAGGATATCATACGCATACTGAGCATCGTCGATCAGCCGGCTGTCAGCGCCACCCGGCGTACCGAGCCACAGCGGCAGCAGCGGAGTCACAACGTCGTCCTGAGGACCGAATCCTGAGTGATTCTTCCAGTAACCGATAGTCCCTGTGCAACCCTCGTATGACGGCATATAGATACCGGCATCCCAAGTCGGGTCGTATTCACCTGCATCCAGAGTGGTGCAGATGGTGCGTCCGGTCATGCGGTCAGCATCACTGTCAACGGCGTCATCTCCACCCTGGTCCTGCAAGGTAATGACCCAGCCGGCGGGAGCGATGAACTCAACAAAATAGTCACCCGGCTGTAGGCCGGTGAACTGGTACCAGCCGTTGGCATCGGTCATGGTCGAGGCAATAGCGTTCTGGGCGTCGGCGCAGTCATAAAGATAGACCGTCACGCCTTCGACACCTATCTCATCACGATCCTGAATGCCGTCTTGGTTCTCGTCGTGCCAAACATAATCACCAAGTCCAGCCAGCGGCGGAGTCACGGGCAGGTCAAAGCGGATAAGCGCCTGCTTTTCCCAGTCGGTCGCCAGCTGCCAGCCGGTACGCAGGGTTTGACTGGCTCCGTAATTGTCATCCGGAGCGCCTTCCCAAAACTCAGCGTCGGCGATGGCCGAAAGACCTTCGCAAACAACCTGGCCGCCGTCCATATAGCAGACTTCGAGAACGGGATGCATGTTGACGTCAGCGTGCTCACGACTGATGAATATGGAGCGCGGATAGGTCGTACCCTGCTCAAGCAGGAAACCGTAGTTTGGGTAAGTGCCGTCCAGCCAGGTCTGGACCAGCGCGGTAACATCAAACGTCATATAACCGCCGGCATCCACCAGAATGGAAGCTTCCACGGCGGCATCATAAGCACCACCGAAGCTGTTCCAGGTAACGGTCATCTCATCCCAGTCAGCAGTGACCCGGTGAGCGTTGACGGTCTGGTCGGAGACCTGCCAGACATACAAATTCAAGCTGGCCGATACCAGAGTAGCACCCGGCGGAATGGCCGAACTCAATTGAAAGGCCGAACCATCAATTGGCGCCGTCGGGCCGGACTGGTTCGAGCAACCGGCGACGATCAACGCCAGAGTCGCGAGGGTGAGGATCAGAATGTGTCTTTTCGCCACTACAACCTCCTTGCGTGAGTGAGTAACATTTCGGTACTTCATGTCTTTGGGCAGGTGGCTGTCGATGTTCATACCTTACTGAAGGAACAAAACGATGTGAACAACAGGCAGGACCTTCCCCTACTTTTGTTTCCGGTTATGACCGTCGCAAAAAGCGTGCAGTGTTGACAGTTGTTCTAACTAAACACTGCGCAACCAACACGAAGACGGTCATAATCGCTCTAATATAGCGACTTTTCGTCGAATTGTCAAGGGTTCTTAGGACAAGTCAGAGGCAAAATGCAGGCTGGCCGCGAGAACTACAGGAGTCCAGTATGCAACCAACTGCGGTTTATGGATATGAAATTGAACAATCTGCCAACTTCTCTTCAGATCGATATTCCGCCCAGTGATCGTCTTCTGCGGAACCTGCTGTTCGACTATATTCAAGCAGGCTGGTGGAAAACTCGGTCTAAGAGCCGGAGAAACGGTTTCTCGGTGTTGCACTTCGTTTGTGAAGTCAGGGAATCTATCTGAATCAACAAGTTACTGGATACCAGCCTTCGCAGGCATGACCGATCCGGCAGGTCCCAGACATTATGAAGCTCTTTTTCATCAACCTCCCAGGGAGGAGGCCCGGAGGAAGGATTCCATCAGAGCCTCGGCACGACCTTTGCTGCTTTGAAGTCCAACAGATTTGCTTGCCCGTGAACGAAAGTAAACGGGAGTGGTGTGCGCTGGGCAACCAGCCACCTGACGTTAGAGT
>CBDUZQ010000067.1:0-10116 GCA_965371755.1 uncultured bacterium | reverse complement strand
AAAACGGCTGACTGCACGAAATTCCACGCCAAGTGCAGACCGAAGATCAGCCAGACGCGCCGAGTTACCATAAACGCGGCGGCCAGGAGCACACCGGCTTCCACCATGATGGCGACCGAGCTGAAAATCGAGGCATTGGGGTTGCCAAAGTGCAAGGCGCCAAAGAGGACCGCCTGCACGATCAGTGCAATCCAACTGCCCAGCGCTTCCTCCGTCAGTTTGAAAACGATGAGGCGGAACACCAGTTCCTCGATGAAGGCGCCGAAGCCGAGGCGAAAGAAGGCGGCCACCAGTAGTGACAAATCGAAGCTGTACTCATCGATTCGGTAACAACCGGCTATCGCCAGCGCGGCAACGATCACAATCATCAGGCCGGCGCCGATCACGAGGCCTTTGCCGAACTCAGCAGGGCTGCCCCTGAGCGTCATCTCAAGCGCCTTACGTTTCTCTATCAAACGGGTGTAGAGACAGTAAGCGAGATACATGAAAACACCGGCGCACGCTGCAACCAGCGACCTCATCAGAGGAGTTGACGTCTCCAGACTTGGATCGAGCGCCATGACAACAAGATTTACAGGTGCAAGAAAAGCCAGGACGAGGACGAACCTCGTCAGGGGAAACTGAATGATGCGCCCCAGAATGGTTTGCGGCTTCATATTGGTGAAGAGTTGTTCAGTCGCTATAGTCATGGCGTCGTCGTGTTTTCGCATTACTCCATTTGACCGACAAAGAAACGAGATGTTGCCGAGGCAGGCAAGGCGATTATCAGCGGGTAATTGTGGTTCAGGCTGTCTGTACCTCCGCGTTCAACTGCTATGCGATGTACCATTGCGTACACACCTGGCGCCGCCTGAGAGGGACGCGTCAAACTCCAACTTGCCATAACGCAACGAGTTGACGACAGGCGACATGGCTGGCACGGTTTCTGTTAGAATATTAACCAGAACAGAAGACATGAATCAGACAGAGAAGGAGAAACAGACGTGTTACGGAAATTGTTTTCAATCATGATGCTTGCGGCCCTGTTGCTTTGGGCGGTAGGCTGCTCGGAAAATTCGACCGGGTCGGAAGACCTCACTGAGAATCCGAATCTGAACGACCCGACCGGCGGCTACCTTGCAACCGACGAGTCACCCGGCTTCGGTGATCCCGACCTGCTGGCCGAGGCCAACGACAACGATGAGTACAATGACCCGATGCTAAGCGCTCTCGGTGCCGACACTCTGGACGACAACCTCGATGGTCGCTACCATTTCAGGGTGGTCTGGGGTCAGTTGCGCTATGATTCCACCGTTACTGAGGTTACCGACTGGACCGGCTCGCTGACTATCTCTCGCGGGGCTATGGCCATCCGGAGGGTTATCAAATTCGAACCGGGTCAGGATGCTATCGTTCCCCGCACCGATCGCACTCTGGTGGAGTGGGAGTCGTTCACTACTGTGCATTACGACGGCCTTGCCGTTGACATTTTCATCCCGCCCGACACGGCGATAAGCTCTGAGGCTGTGACCGTTGCCTTTGAGACTGGACCGTACAGTCGCACTTTTGACCTGTCCGAGTTGACCGCCCTGGATACTGTGGTCTATCTCGATGATGCCGACTCCAACGCGGTAGCTTTCCACGCCTTCCGTCTGGATCGCGTTCCCTGCCCGCGCGGCTTCCTGACCGGGCACTGGGGTTACGACGAGGACGGCGAAGGTGTCTTCCGTGGCGTCTGGATGACTCGTCACGGATGGATATCCGGCTTCTTGCGCGGCCACTGGGGCGTCAATGATGACGATCAGAGAGTGTTTTTCGGCAAATGGATCTCAGCCAACGGTCGGTTCGAGGGTTTCCTGCGCGGTCGTTGGAACCAGCATCCCAGCCATCACTCCAGCCCGATCGCAGTCAAGCATGCCGGCGGTTGGTTTGCAGGTGAGATACTCAACGCCGACGAACTGGTGATCGGCACTCTGAAGGGTAAGTATAAATCCCACCCGGCATTCAAGAGGGGTTTCTTTCAGGGCCGATGGAAGTTGGCTTGCAACGATGTTGAGCCAGCCCGGGACGAAGGACTGTAGAGAGAAACCGCAGGGAATTGCGACGTAATGTCACATAAGTGTCATCAAATTACACCGAAGAGATCGGTCGCCGACAGGCGGCCGGTCATCGTCGCAAACCGGCAACTGGGAGATCCCAAAACGCAACTTTTGCGACGCTTTTTTGTGGAACTATCCGAACAAAATGGTACGCTTATACGTTAAATAAGCAGAGCAAGAAAAACCCCCTCTGTCTCTCCTAGAGACAGCCCTGCGTTGGGCAGGATTAGCAATAATCCTGCCCTCCTCTTTTATGGACCCATTTTGATCTCAAATGACTCCGGGCGCCTGTCAACTGTCCTAATTTTGTGGGAGGCGTATGTCCACAGGCGCCGCAAAGAGACCCGGCCTGACCGGACATCTGCCGCGCACAGACAATTACCATGGACATCTGCGGCCCGAGTCAGTCGCTCGATTCGCCGAACTCGGCCTCAAGAACTCGTATCGTGGAGTCTACCAGTCTATGAGCGCCGAGAGTAGTACGTACTTGTCTGAAGAGTTTGAGCGCTTCCCGTCGTTTAGCTCGTGTGTCCTGCCCGGCCAGCACTGAGGCCAGGTTAAGTTGATAGACTACTGCGGCAGTGTCGTCGGCCAGCAGCGAGCGAAAAATCTGCTCCGCTTCTGAGTATTTGCGTTGAGCGGCGAGATAAGTACCCTTGTTGGCCAGGAATGATTCGTTCGGTCCGAACTTCTCAATTGCGCTGTCGACAATCTCGATGGCGACGCTGAGCGAACCGAGGTCGGCGGCGGTGTTGCCTACCTGAACATACCGATTGGGATTGTCCGGTTCACGTTCGAGTAGCTGTCGATAATAGTGATGTGCAAACGAAATGTCATCGATCTCCAGGCTGAGTTTGGCCAACGTCTCCAGGTGATTGTCTATCGGATCCCCGGCGGCGATCAGCGCCCGCAACGCCTTGCGGGCCGTCTCGAAATCCCCGCTATTGATGGCCGCCTCGTACAAGGCCTCTTTGATCTCACGATCGGCAGGGTAGAGGATGTCGGCGCGGCCAAGATAGAACGCCGCCGAATCGTACATCAGTTCGCGTGAGAAAGTGAGACCGAGAAGATACAACACCTGGCGATCTGAGGGTTTCTGTTTGAGAGCCCCGGACAGATACCCACGTGCTTTGAAATAGTCGCCGCTGACAAAGGAGCGTTCCCCAGCCTTAACCAATTCATCAAAAGTCTCCGGTTCACCGGCGCAGGAAATCATCATCGTTAACATCAGCACAAACAGAAGTTTTCTCATTCCATCCTCATGAGTTGCGTCGTCGTTGTTGCATAATAGGCGATTTCGACCTGCAATTCAAGTCCGGCCTCCGTATTTGATGAATCACCCATTACATGTTGACAAACAGGCATCGCGTTGAGAAATTGCGCCATGACGGAAGACCAACAATACGACAGCAGTCTGATCCTGCTGGCTCTGACGAAATTCGCTGAGATCGGGCCGCGACTGATGAACGCCTTGTTGCAGCGCTACGGTGATCCGGGGAACATCCTGCAGGCGGATCGAACGTCGCTGTCGGCGATTGAGGGCATGACCACGGAGCTGGTTGAGCGCATTACAGGCAGCGACGCCTTTCTTGAGGATGCCGCCCGGTACCGGGCTGATTTGAAACAGCGTGATATTGCCATACACACTCGTCTGGACGATGACTTCCCACCCCTGCTGTTCGAACTCAACGACCCGCCGCCGCTGCTGTACGTACGGGGGCGGCTGCCCGATCGCACCAGGAAATCGGTGGCGATCGTCGGCGCCGAGGATGCGACCAATCAGGGGATCGACCTTACCGTCACGATGGCTCGTCGTTCCGCCGAAGCCGGGGTGGAGGTGGTATCATCACTGCGGCGCGGTATTGATGCCGCCGCTCATGTCGGCGCAAAGGCCGGTGAAGGTGACTCGTTTGCAGTTGTCAGCGGCGGCTTCAATCATATCGACCTGACCGAACAGATGCCGCTGGCCATCGATATTGCCAGAACCGGCGGTGTTATCAGCGAATACTCACCGGATACTGAGCCGGATGCGGAAACCTATCGCACCTGTAACCGGATACTGGTCGGTTTGGTGCAGGCGGTGCTGATTACCGAGGTGTACAAAGATTCGCTGACAACCATGGATCTGCTGTCGTTTTGCAACGAAACCGGGAAGTTGACGTTCATTCTGATTGATCCCAGGAACGGCGCCCTGGCGGATAAGGACAGTTTGTCGGAGGCGGCGAGATGTGGCGCCATACCGATGGTTGGCCTGGACAAAATCAATGATATCCTTGACGCCCTCGTTTGATATCTGGTGATGGACGACACCTACTACACGATAGAACAGGCGGCTCAGGCGGAGATCAAGCGCAAGGGCTCGCGGTTCATAGCCGAAGCGTTGTTGACGTCATCCGTGGATGAGGTGATGGTACAACATGAAGCTATCCGCAAACGCGAGCATGCCGCGACTCACCATTGTTATGCATATCGAGTGGGAACAGGGCAGGAGGTCACCTTTAAGTACTCCGACGACGGCGAGCCGAACGGCAGCGCCGGACGTCCGATTTTCGATATCCTGTGCGGCCGAGAACTGACTAACGTTTTGGTGGTGGTGACGCGCTATTATGGCGGCACCAAGCTCGGCACCGGCGGACTGGTGCGGGCGTATAGTGATGCCGCCACGGCAGCCCTTGATTCGGCCGGACGCAAGCAGAACTTCATTACCGTTCGACTCAGGATCGTAATCCCTTTCGCCATGTATGATCCACTGATGAAAGTTGTCAGCAGACACCAGGCCCATCAACGTCAAGCCGATTTTGCCGATCGTGTCACCCTGGAGTTAGAGGTGCGGCGATCATTGGCCCAGGCGCTGAGCAACGACATCGTGCAACTGAGTTCGGGGAAGGCTATAGTTGAAACCCTTACCTAAGCAACGACAGTTGGACTGTCTTGGGATGGGTATCATCCCGATGGATCTTCTCTATACCGTGGAGCGGTTGCCCCGGGCCGGGGAGAAGATCAACGCTGTAGACTGTTGCGTGCAGGGCGGCGGTCCGGTACCCAACGCCATGGTGGGATTGTCACGACTGGGGATGAAGACGGCTGTAATCGCGGTGGTGGGTGACGATTACCTCGGTCGCATGGCTGTCGAGGAACTGACCGGAGAAAAGGTCGGCTGTCACCTGATACTCCGCAAGAAGCAACCCTCAGCTGTGGCTGTCGGCTTGATCGAAAAAGGCACCGGGCGGCGCACAATAACGCTCTATCGTCGGATTCACATCAGACCGAACGATCTGAAAACATCAAACCTTCCTATCCCGCGCCTGGTGCATCTGGATGGGCGAGACCTCGAGGCCGCGCTCAAGCTGGCCCGCTGGGCGCGACGGCACAAGGTGACGGTCTCGTTCGATATCGGTTCCGTGCGCAACGATGTTTCGTCGCTGCTGCCCCTGGTGGATCATCTGGTGGTGGCCGACGCTTTCGCTTTTCCCTTCACTCGTACCAGATCAGCTAAGGAGGCCATCAAGAGGCTGTCTGAGGTCTGCGCCGGCAGCATTGTCGTTACCGAGGGTATCAAAGGCGCCACCGGATGCGAACAGGGGCGCATCTTTTGCCGGCCGGCCTTTCGTGTCGAGGCGGTCGACACCACCGGGGCTGGCGACAGTTTTCACGCCGGTTACTTGTATGGATTGTTAAACGGTCTCGATATGGCCGAGCGCTTGAGATTCGGCGCAGCCGCAGCCGCGCTCAAATGCACCCAGCCCGGCGCCCGCACCGGCGCTCCCACGCGAAGGCAGTTGACCCGTTTTCTGAAAGGGAGGCCCGAGACTTATGTTTGAAATGCTAAGCGCTATTGATCGTGGCATGTTCCTGTTCATGAACATGCAACTGGCCAATCCGGTCACTGATTTCATCATGCCGATCATTACCTCCGATCAGCTTTTGCGCGTCTCCTACGGCGCGGCCATGGCTATCCTGCTCTGGCGCGGTAATGCCCGGTTGCGCTGGCTGGTTCTCTTCTCGGCTATTGTGTTGTTGTTGACCGATCAACTGGCAGCGAACTTCCTGAAAGGACTGATCGAACGCCCGCGCCCCTGTCATCTCATGGAGCAGGTTCATCTCCTGGTCGGCTGTGGCGGTGGCTATTCGATGCCGTCGGCTCACGCTGCCAATGCTTTTGGGCAAGCTTTGTTGGTTGCTCTGACGGTGCCGGCAACGCGCTATTACCTGATCATCACAGCTTCGTTGATAGCCCTGAGCCGTGTCTTTGTGGGCGTTCACTATCCCGGTGATATTCTCGTGGGGGCCGTTCTCGGCGCCCTGGTTGGCTGGGTGGTGGCAAGAACCTTCGAGTGGTTTGAAAAGAGGTTTCTCAATAGAACCGAGGTGCCCAATGTCGTTTAAAATCGAGGTCATCAAGGGGGACATCACCGGCATCGACGTTGATGCGATTGTCAACGCCGCCAACAACGAACTCTGGATGGGGGCCGGCGTGGCCGGAGCCATCAAACGTGCCGGTGGCAGCGTGATCGAAGAGGAAGCGATGAACAAGGGACCGATCATGCCCGGCGAGGCGGTCTACACCGGAGCGGGGCGGCTTCCCATCAAAGCGGTCATCCACGCCGCTGTCATGGGGCAGGACCTTCGCACTTCCGACCGGCTGATCCGACAAGCGACCATTGCCTCCCTGAATATCGCCGAGAAGCTGCAGCTTTCATCGATCGCCTTTCCCGCCTTCGGCACCGGGGTGGGTGGTTTTCCGATGACGGCGTGTGCGTACGTCATGACCAAAGTAGTGACGGGTTACCAGCCGCTGTCAAAACATCTGAGACGGGTTCTATTCTGCTTGTATGATGATCTGGGTTACCAAACGTTCAGCGACGCGCTGAAGAAGGACCGGTAGGGCCGGCGGCTTGGTCGGTGGTGCTAACGGTTGCGATTGACTTTGATCCGCCCGTCGAATTCGATTTGGTCTCCGGTCTTGTTGGTAAAGGCGCCATCGATCGTGAAGAAGATCGAGCGGTCAGTGACTGAATCGATGATATAGTAACCCTCGTGGGGCAAGAACACTCTTTCTTCAATGGGCAATTCATATCGGCCCAGGATGTGAACCAGCGATCGGTCGACCAGAACCAGGGAGTCAGGTTTGGGCCAGGGCTGTACTTGCAGATAAACCTGACAGCGGAAGTACTCATCGAAACCGAGGGCGCTCCATCGATGGCCCTCCACCCGCATCCCTCGAGTGCCGATAGTGACTACCGCGACATTGCCCGGACCAACCTCCACTTTGTCGTCGGCGTACGGATTACCGATAGCCGCATCCATCACATACTGTGTTGATTCGACACTAATGCTTTGGCGACTCTCCGCCAGCGTGAGATACAGATCGAGGCGGTAACGACTGGCGCAGGCCGCAATCAAAAGGGCTACAGCCAGCAGCACCGCGGTGGTGATGAGGACGGCTTTCCCGGTTGATTTTGTCATGCCACAGTATACGAATTCAAGTTTCGACGGTCAACTATGGTTCTCAGTTGGCGGAAGGCCTTCCGGTCCGAGCTTCTTCCAAGGCGCGAAGAACGTTGAGCTTTGTCAGGGGCCGGACGATTAATAGCTATCTCATCAGTATTGGGTGCTGTCAGGCGACTCGCCCGACAGCCATCACGTGTCAAGACAGGCGTCGGGCGGGGGCGGTCGAAAGGCTAATACGAATACCGTACGATTACCACTGGTCGCTGCTTATCCGCACCAGCCTCGCTCGACCAAAAAGCCAGGCGCTGTGGTGGGTCAGCCTCGCCCAGTTCTTCTTTCTGCAACAGGAGGCTGGGCTGGGGGTTGTTGGAATCGTAGAGCGGCATTACTTCAACTTCCAGTTTTTGGTCGGGCTGGATCAGTATCGCCGCATATGGCAAGGCGGAATAATCGGGTCCGTCGGACCAGGTTACACTGTTCTCCGTCCAGTCGGGACCGTCGGGCTTAACTGTCCTGACTGATACATATTCCGTGCGCGTCTGTTCACCGGCGGGATATAGAACCAACTTCACGCTCGACATATTGTCGTGATCGGCGTTTTCCGGCAGAGGTGGCAGACCAATCAGAATTCTGGTTCTGGCGTCATAGGTGACTCGAGGTGGTCCGATTTCGGATCGGAGGAAGTACTCCAGCTTCAACAGTTCGGAGTCGCCGAAATTATCGTCGGCATTTCCCCAGGCCGGGCAATCAAGGCAGCCATCCAGATCGGAATCGGCGATCGACGCATCCTCAACCACCGGCAGGGTGTCGCATATCGATCGGGTCAAGATCAGGTCGAGCCGGTTCTCTGTGGCTACGACGGTAATCTGATGCGTCAATGAATCGTAATCGGGATGGCTAATCACTACCGTGTGCGTCCCTCGCGGCGCGGCCGGGAGCCGATAAGATCCGTCGCTGGAAGAATACGTTACTGCTTCCGCAACTTCTATGCGCACATCAACTACCGCACCGTCCATTCGATGGGTCACTACCCCGCTCAGGGGTGCGCTGGCCATGAAAACGTCAATGGTCGTGTCACTCTCAAGGGTGATGCGCGATTCATAGGAGACGTAGTGATTCTTGAAAACAAAGAGGCCGTGCGTGTCGACCAGAACATTCGGAAGGTGAAAACCGCCGTCGGTGGTGGTTGTATCGTAGACGCTGCCGCATACTACTACCGCGTCGGGGACCGGTATGCTGCTGTTATCAAGGTAGACGTGTCCGGAAATGTTGCGGTATTCGACCAGTTTGGTCATATAGACGTTATGAACAGTGTTGTCAAGAACATGAATCAGGGAGGTATACTCGTGAAACCCGCTCTTTTCCACCGTCAGCATGTGGTACCCCTCAGGAATCTCCTTGAATATGTAAATACCGGATCGGGAGACATGATAGGTCTGTTCGGCGCAGGACACGACCGCCCCCGGTATTGCCTTGTGGGATCCACTGGCCCTGATGTAACCGGAAACGTCACCGTACTGCTGTACGGGATCTACCGGCCCGGGCGTACATCCCGACAACATGGCGACCAGCAGCGTCAGCACCGCCCAGGAAGCACCATGTTCAAGCAACGGCATAATTCACCTTCCGTCCCAACAAGTTCCCGCATAATACTAAACGTCCAGACCGACCGTTTTGTTCACCGGAGAAATCAACGATAGCTCCCGGCAGTAGCCGGCCCAAACAAGCCCGGTCGCTACGGGAACAATAAATTTCAGGTGCCGTCAGGCGACTCGCCTGACAGCCATCACGTGTGAAGACAGGCGTCGGGCGAGGTCGCCCGACACCACTCGAAACATGAACAACGCGCGTAGCGCGAATAAGTGGCTTGCCACCATGACAAGTTGTAGCGAGGGGTGCGATCAGAGATTCAGTCCGCCGACACAGTGCTTGACCCTGCCGTCGACTATCGTCGCCAACATTTCAATCCGGGTTATTGCCGAGGCCGCAACCAGCGTCACATCATCGGAGAGTACCACCAAATCGGCCGGATAACCCGGTAAGATGTAGCCCCGGCAGTGTTCCTGTCCCGACGCGAAGGCCGGTCCGACGGTAAACCGGTTCAGGGCCTGAGCCGCTGTGATACGTTGCTCCGGATAAAAGAGGTCGCGTCGCCCCGGTCGTGACCGCTGAACGGCGGCCGCTATGTCGGCCAACGGATTCAATGGCTCAATGGGTGCATCGGAACCGAAGGCCAGGTTTATGCCACGGTCGATGAGGGTCTTGAAAACGTAAGCGTTGCGACCCCTGGCTCCCCAATACTTCCGCACCAGATCGATGTCGGCCGGGCAGTGTGAGGGCTGCATAGAGGCCACGATCCCAAGCCGCTTCAGTCGTGGGATGTCTTTGCGTCTGATCATTTGCAGGTGTTCAATACGATTGCGACCACCCGATCTCAGAGGTGGTGATGACTCGAAGGCGTCAATCACGTTGGCAACGGCACGGTCCCCGATGGCATGGACGGCACACGGCAGGCCCAACCGAGCGGCCGATTTGATCAAGCGCCGCAACTCCGAGGGTGACGTGGTCTCGATTCCGCGATTGTCGC
>CBDUZQ010000066.1:0-10216 GCA_965371755.1 uncultured bacterium | reverse complement strand
TTCTCTTTTTCAAGAACCATCGGCACTACCAATCCCGAACTCATGAATTCAACCAAATCATCCAGGAATGGTTTGCCTTCGTGAACGGCATAGAATTGTCGAGCCTGCTCTTTTGCCAGTCTGAGCATCCGCATTTCAACCGGCTTGAAACCGGCCTTCTCCAGACGAGAAACAACGTGGCCGATGAGGTTTCGCTGCGTCGCGTCCGGCTTAATTATGAGCAGGGTCCGACTCATTCGGTTTAGTCCTCAGCCCGACGAGAAGGCTCCTTCTTGACTTTCAGCGCTTCAGCGTATCCGATCTCGACGGCGGTTCGGTTCTTCTCTTCGGTACCACGGGGGGCGCGTTTGAGGACGGCGTCGATCAAGTCTTCTTTGGAAACGATCCCCGTGAATGCGGCGATAGCACCCAGCGCGACTACATTCGCCACCATTACGTGCCCAGCCTCTTCACGGGCAATCTTGGTAAACGGAAGTGCATAGTAGTCCTCGGTGGGGATATTCTTGACCAGTCCGCTATCGACGATCAACACGCCGTCTTTGTGCAAATCGGCGTAGTACTTGTCCATCGACTCCTGGGTCATGCACAGTAGCATATCAAGTTGCATCGCTTTGGGGTAGTAGATCTCGTTGGTTGAGACGACGACGTCCGCCTTGGATGCGCCGCCGCGCGCTTCAGGACCGTACGACTGCGTCTGGACGACGTTCTTTGAATAGTCGACACCGATCGCCTCGGCCAGAATAACCGAGCCCAAAATCATCCCCTGACCGCCGGACCCGGACAGCCGAATCTCAAACCGATCGTGAGGGACTTCAATCTTATCAAGCAGTTTGTGTTCCATGATTACTTCTCCCCCATGTGGGCGTCGACTACTTTCTGGTATTCATCGCAGAACTCTGTTCTATTGTCCTCGTGCAAGGTTCCGATGAGGAACTTGCCTTCCATCTCTTCCGGGCTCAATTTCTTGGCCTTGGCGGTGGTGACTGAGTTTTCCTTAAACGAGTTAAGCATCGAAACAGCATCGCCGCGACGGTTGAGGCGCCCATAGTAAGTATGGCAATTGGAAATCACCTCCACCAGACTGAAGCCGTTGTGATTAAGCGCATTGGTGATGGCCTTCTCCAGTTGCGGTGTGTGGTAGACAGTGCCGCGAGCCACAAACGATGCTCCCGCTGCCTCTGCCAACTTGCACGGATCGAAATTCTTCTCGATGTTGCCGTAGGGGGTTGTGGTCGAGATGGACCCCGATGGTGTCGTCGGCGATCCCTGTCCTCCGGTCATGCCGTAGATGTGGTTATTGATCAGGATCGCAGTGATATCGATGTTACGACGGCAAGCATGAATGAAATGATTGCCGCCGATAGCCAGACAGTCGCCGTCACCGGTAATTACGATCACCTTCATGTGCGGTTTGGCGAACTTGATACCGGTAGCAAAGGCGAGGGCGCGTCCATGAGTAGTGTGGAGGGCGCTGAAATCGAGGTAGATAGGCATGCGACTGGTGCAGCCGATCCCTGAGACCATCGCCACCTCGTCCTTGGAATAGCCGAGTTTGTCGATGGCGCGAATGAGAGCGCTCATGACAATACCGTTACCACACCCGGCGCACCAAACCGAGGGAAGCTTCTTCTTGGGCCGGAAGTAGTTCAGGACTACATCCGATTTCTGTTTTTCAACACTCTTGGTTTTTTCGACGGTAGCCATTACATAACCTCCTCGAGCTTCTCCAGTATCTGCATCGGAGTCAGGATCTCACCGTCGTATCGTTGCAGAGAATGAATTTCAGTATCGGGTGGCATGACGCGCCTGATCTCATGCACAATCTGCCCCATGTTCAGTTCCGGGACAATTATCTTTTGGCACTTCTGGCAATAGTCGCGCAGTTTGTTGTCCGGGAACGGCCACACCGTATACAGTTGAACCAAACCCACTTTCACTCCGGCCGAACGAGCCAGTGCCACCGCCAGCAGCACCGCTCGCGAGACCGAACCGTACGACACGAAAGCAATTTCAGCGTCGTCCATCATCTCGACTCGCAGTTTGGTTATCTCACTGCGGAAGTCCATGATCTTGTGGCGAAGCTTATCCAGCTTGACCTTGATCTCCTTCGGCTCGTTAGTGGTGAAACCCATGGGATCGTGGGTCAAACCGGTGGAGATGGTACGATAGCCTTCGCCGTAGGCAGCCATGGGTGACACCCCGTTGGCTGTTAGCCGGAACGGCTCGAATTCTTTCGGCGGCACGGTCGCCTTGACGCGGTTGATGACCTGATGCTCACCCGGTTTGGGTAGCGAGATCAACTCACGCTGGTGACCGATTATTTCATCCATCAGGACCACCACCGGTGTTCGGAATCGTTCGGAGAGGTTGAAGGCACGGATAGTTTCGGTGACGGTATCACCGACGGTAGAGGGAGCGACGGTAATCGCAGTGTAATCGCCGTGGGGTCCCCAGCGGGCCTGCATAGTGTCAGACTGACTGACCTTGGTCGGCAGTCCGGTCGATGGCCCGCCGCGCTGTACGTTAACCACCACACACGGGGTTTCGGTGATGTAGGCGTAACCGAGATTTTCCTGCATCAGGGAGAAACCCGGACCTGAGGTCGCTGTCATAGCTTTCATGCCGGAGATTGAGGCTCCGATGACGGCGGCCATGGAGGCGATCTCATCCTCCATCTGGATAAAGCGACCGCCGATTTTTGGCAGTTCCCGCGAGCAGCCTTCGGCCACTTCGGTCGAGGGCGTTATCGGATACCCGGCATAGAACCGCATCCCGGCGTAGATAGCGCCTTCCACAGCAGCCAGGTTACCCAACAGTAGAGTCCTCTGTGTATCAACCATGTTTATCTCACCTACCTACTTGTAATTCGATGTTATGGCAAAATCGGGACAGTGCGTCCAGCAGATTGTGCACTGAGTGCAATCTTCTGCGCGCGCTATGGCCGGTTTGCCGTCGGAATCCGGCTCGAACACCTGGGTGGGACAAAGGGCAATACAGATGTTACAAGCTTTGCACCAGATCAAGTTGATCTCCAAAGGAGGCGGACCACTGGAATAATCGTACTTGCTCTTACCTTTTTTCTTAGTGGCGGGCTTGGCCGCTTGTGACTCAGTCATGGACTTTCCTCGACAACTCAGATTGCATACTATTGGAACGCCATCGCCTGGCTATTTCTTTGCTTTTTTCGTTCGCTTGGGAGAAGCAGCTTTCTTAAGGCCGGTTCGTTTTTTCGGTGCGAGCTTCCTGGCTGCAACCTTTTTCACCGTCGCTTTCTTTGCCTTAGTTTTCTTGGTTGCTGCTTTCTTCGGTGCAGCTTTCCTGGCGCCTTTCATCAATTCCTTCAGCGCTGCAGGGAGCTCAGTGGGAGAACCTGCGACCGGAACACCGACCTTATTGAGCGCAGCGATCTTGTCGCTGGCTGTGCCGCTGCCGCCGGCGATGATGGCACCCGCGTGACCCATCCGTTTGCCGGGAGGAGCGGTCTGACCGGCGATAAACGCCACCACCGGTTTGGTTACGTACTTCTTGATGTATTTGGCCGCATCTTCCTCGTCGGAACCACCGATCTCACCGATCATCACGATCGCCTTGGTGGCCGGATCGGCCTGGAACGCTTCCAGACAATCGATGAAGTTGGTGCCTATCACCTGGTCACCGCCGATACCGATGCAGGTTGATTGACCCATGCCCGCTACGGTCAGGGCCCAAATCGCTTCGTATGTCAGAGTGCCGGAGCGAGAGACGACACCCACGCCGCCTTTCTTGACGATTGTCGACGGCATGATGCCGACTTTGGATTGTCCCACGGAAATCAGACCGGGGCAGTTGGGACCGATCAAGCGCGCCCCGTTCTTCTTGACGAAGGGATAGACCTTCATCATGTCGTTAGCGGGTACGCCTTCAGTGATACAGATAACCGTCTTGATACCGGCGCTGACCGCCTCGAAGATGGCGTCGACGGCAAATGGAGGCGGCACATAAATCACGGAAGTATTGGCTTTCGTTTTGGCCACCGCTTCCTCGACTGTATCGAAGACAGGAATACCGGCCACCTTACTGCCACCCTTGCCGGGCGTGACGCCACCGACCACTTTGGTGCCATACTTCTTCATCTGTTCAGCGTGAAAGGAACCGTCTCGTCCGGTGATTCCCTGAACAATCAGTTTCGTTTTCTTACTAATGAATATCGACATATCTAAGGTCCTTCCAGAGTTCCGTTTTATTAGAGTCCAGCCAGTTCAATGGCCTTCTTGACCACTTTGTCAAGAGTGTCGGCCGACGGCAGATTGACCGACCGGAGAATCTTCTGGGCCGCTTCCGCGTTGGTGCCGGTAAGACGCACGACCACCGGTATGCTCGGGTTGAGTTCCTTGAAGGCAGCCACGATTCCGGTAGCAACGTCGTCGCAGCGCGTGATGCCGCCGAAGATATTTATCAGAATGGCGCGCACATTGGGATCCGACAAGATGATCCGCATCGCGGCGACCACTTTCTCGGGATTGGATGAGCCGCCGATATCGAGAAAATTGGCCGGCTCGCCGCCGTAACGTTTGACCAGGTCCATTGTCGCCATAGCCAGCCCGGCGCCGTTGACCATGCAGCCGATATTGCCGTCGAGTTTCACGTAGGAGAGGTCGGCCTCGCGCGCCTGAACTTCTTCCGGTATCTCGGCGTCGAGGTCACGCATGGCATCGATATTTTTCTGCCGGTAGAGGCCGTTGTCGTCGATGTTGATTTTGGCGTCCAACGCGATCACTTTGGCGTTGGTATTGCAGATAAGGGGATTTATCTCGACCAGCGAGGCATCAACCTTCCAGAAAGCATCATACAGCTTCATGAGGATGTCAGTCGTTGCCCGCACTTGATTGATATCGCGAAACAACTTGAAAGCGAGACTGCGGGCCTGGTATGGTTTCAACCCGACAACCGGATCGACCGCCAGTTTGAAAATCTTCTCCGGAGTCTTCTGAGCTACTTCCTCGATGTCCACACCACCGGCCGGCGACACCATTATGACCGGGCGTTTGGTCACGCGATCGAGAATGATACCGACGTAGGACTCGCTGACAATGTCTTCCGCCTCGGTGATGAGAGCTTTCTTAACGGTCAACCCTTTGATGTCCATGCCGATGATGCTCTGGGCCAGAATCCTGGCCGCTTCGGCAGTTTCGGCGTACTTGATACCGCCCGCCTTGCCGCGCCCGCCCACGTGCACCTGTGCCTTGACCATCACCGGTCGGTTAATTTCTTCTGCGATTTCGAATGCTTCTGCGGGACTGGCAGCCACCTTGCCGGCTGGTACCGGAATACCGGCCTCGGCGAATACCTCTTTAGCTTGATACTCATGAATCTTCATAGGTCGCGTTCCTTGAAACTGCTTTTATCGGACAATAGATCTTTGTCTTCGAAATAGGTTCGTGCGAGAATCTCCAACTGCCCGGAATCGTTGACAGAAGGATCGTCCAGCACTTTCTCTAACAGATGGTTCAGGACCAATCCCACGGTTGGTCCGGGTTCGAGTTTGAACAGGCGCATGATGTCGGTGCCATCCAGCGCCAGATCACCGACACCCAGGGCTGGTTTGCGCGAGAGTTCCTCGCGGATCTCGGCCTCGAATTGGTCGACGTCCTCGGTGGTGCCGCCCATGCCCTGCGCCACGACATCAGCCCGACGTAAGTCGAGCAAGTCAAAAATCAAATCAGTGCCGATCCGCCTTAGCAGCCGACGCAGCCCTTTGGGTGTGACATCGGTGGTGAACATGTGACGATCGATCAGCGTGGTGACCTGCTGAATGAAGTCGTTGGAGTACCGCAGACGCTGCAGCACTTCGCCGGTGGTTCTGGCGCCCAAGCTCTCGTGCCCGTAGAAAGTAGCGCCATCGTCCACCAACCGTCGTGTCTGGGGTTTGCAGACATCGTGAAACAGGGCAGCCATCCTAAGAACCAGGCGTGGCGCGCAAGTGTCGATTGTATGCATTGAGTGCTCAAAGACGTCGTATTTGTGGTAGCCGCCCGGTTGCTCGATTCCGACCCCGGCCTGCAACTCCGGCAGAATGATTTTCAACAGCCCCAGGCTTTCCATCAGACGGAAACCGTTGGAGGGATGTTCAGCCAGTGTCAGGAGTTTGTTGAGTTCCTCGGCGACTCGTTCGGAGGAAACGGTATCTATCAATGCGGCGTTCTTACGAATGGCTCGAAAAGTTTCCGGCTCAATCATAAACTCGAACCGCGCGGCGAACTGAACAGCACGCAACATGCGTAGCGGATCATCCTTGAACGAACTCGGATAGACCATGCGCAACTGCCGCTTCTCCAGATCGAGACGTCCACCCAGGGGGTCGATCAATTCGTTGTTGTCCAGCGCCATGGCCATGGCGTTGACGGTGAAGTCGCGCCGATGAAGGTCATCCTCGACCGACAGCGACGGATCGAACGACACTTCAAACTCCTTGTGTCCCCAGCCGGTGGAGTGCTCGCTTCGCGGCAGAGTAAGGTCAAACGTTCGTCCCTGACCCTCGCGGAACTGAGTATACTTGATAACGCCGAAACTCTTTCCGACCAGATCGACTCGGCCGCGACGACTGAGTAGTCGACTGAGTTCGTCATATTCGATGCCGGTGACGAGATAGTCGCAATCCTTGGTGGCCGCAGTACCGAGCAGGATGCGATCGCGTACGGCGCCGCCTACTTCGTAGATGCGTCCTTTCTCAAGTATCGCCTGGATAGTCTCGTCCGACAGTTGGTTCATGGCTCAATCCGGCACTATTCTGGTTCCGGCTTCACCATGGACGGCTTTGCCGGCGTTGTTAAGCGAAGTTATGATCACCATCTCGCCGCCGTCTTCGAGAAACTTGATGGCGGCGTCTATTTTGGGTCCCATCGAGCCGGGCGGAAAATGACCCTCGGCATGATACTCCTTGATCTCTGAGAGGGTCACACGCCCCAGATCTTTCTGATTAGGTTGGCAGTAGTTAATCGCCACCCGGTCGACGTCGGTGAGGATCAACAAAATCCCGGCTCCGATCTCGGCGCCAATCACGGCTGAAGCGAGGTCTTTGTCAATGACGGCGTCAATGCCCTCGTAATCGCCGTTTTTGTCAATGTAAACCGGTATTCCCCCGCCACCGCCGGCGATCACGATGGTGCCGGCTGACACCAGGGTCTTGATGGTATCAGCCTCGATAGTGTGGTACGGCATGGGTGACGGCACAACCCGTCGCCAACCGCGATCACCGTCCTCTTTCATCCGCCAACCCCGAGCAGTGGTGAACCTTTGAGCCTCGTCTTCGGTATAGAACTGCCCAATGTACTTGGTAGGGTTATCGATGGCGGGGTCATTGGGATCGACCAACATTTGCGTGATGATAGTCACCACCGGTCGGTGGATTCCTTCAGCGCGCAGTCGGTTCCGCAGCGACTGCTCCATCATATAGCCCATGCCGCCTTCGGTGTCGGCCACGCAGACGCCCAGCGGCAGGATGGGAGCCTTGTCACGCGCCAGTTCGACGCGGAGGATGGCGTTGCCCACCTGGGGGCCGTTGCCATGACTCATCACCAGATTATACCCCTCGCGGGCCAGTTGCACGACACCGTCCAGCGAAGTACGCGTATTGGCAAACTGGTTGGCGATTGTATCCTCGATATCGGGCTGCGTAATAGCGTTTCCACCGAGGGCAATCACTGCTGTCTTGTGGCCGGTCATTCTCCGTTTCTTCCGGTGCGGTTGGACCGTATGAAGCAGAGCGGGCCGACTTTCGCCGACCCGCTCGCTGGTTCACTTCGTTTTCTTAGAGCTCTTCTTAGAGCCTTTCTTTTTCGCTTGTCCGTCGACAAAGGTCCCCAGGACGTCGCTGAGGTTCGGCGATCCGATCTCCTGCAGACTGTAGGTGACGCGCGCCGTCGGCTTTTTGATCTTGATCAAACGCGTGAGGTCGATAGGAGTGGCAACCACCACAGCGTCGCACTTAGTGCGGTTGATAGTGGTCTCAAGATCCTTCACCTGTTGATCACCGTACCCCATGGCCGGCAGCAAAGTGCCGATATCAGGATACTTCTCAAACGTCTTCGTGATCGACTTCACAGTAAACGGTCTCGGGTCGACCAGCTCGGCTGCGCCGTACTTTTCGGCAGCGACCACACCGGCCCCGTAGGCCATCTCGCCGTGCGTGAGGGTGGGACCGTCCTCAACCACGAGAACCTTCTTGCCGCGAATCAATTCCGGCTTGTCCACGCCCAGTGGCGAGGCGGCGTCAACCACCACCGCGTTCGGATTGTAAGCTGCGATATTGCGACGCACCTCGGCAACCCCTTCCGGGTCAGCCGAATCAATCTTGTTAATCACGACTACATCGGCCATCAGTAAATTGTTCTGGCCCGGGTAGTAGCTCAATTCGTGGCCGGGACGATGCGGGTCCACCACGGTGATCAGCAGATCAGCGGCATAGAACGACATGTCATTATTGCCACCATCCCAGAGAATAATGTCCGCTTCTTTTTCGGCCTCACGGACGATCATCTCGTAATCGACACCGGCGTAGACGATGACACCGCTCATGATGTGCGGTTCGTACTCTTCACGCTCTTCGATTGTACATTTGTGCTTGTCAAGGTCACTCAACTTGGCGAAGCGTTGGCAAGCCTGCTTGGCCAGATCGCCGTAAGGCATGGGATGACGGATCGCTACCACCTTCTTGCCCAAAGACTGCAGGATTTCCGCCACCCTGCGAGTGGTCTGCGACTTGCCGCAACCGGTCCTGACGGCGCAGACCGCCACCACCGGTTTCGTCGACTTCACCATGGTCGGGCTACCGCCCTCGAGGGCGAAACGCACCCCGGCCGACATTACATACGCCGCGCGCTCCATCACGTACTGATAGGGAACGTCAGAGTATGCAAAGACGACTTCTTCCACGTCGTGTTTCTTGATGAGCTCCATAAGCTCCGACTCATCATGGATCGGGATACCTTTCGGGTAGAGCTTACCCGCCAGCGAGGCAGGATAGCGACGTCCTTCGATATCGGGGATCTGCGTTGCGGTGAAGGCCACGACTTCGATGCTCTTGTTGTCACGATACAGACAATTGAAATTATGGAAATCGCGCCCGGCGGCGCCCATAACGATAATTTTCCTGGCTTTAGCCATATCAAACTCCATTCAGTTCAAATCATTCGTTAGCTGTCAGCTTTACACTTGCCGCAGGGCTGAGACCCTGCAGCGTTTTCCTCCGTGGGCTGACGATTCAGCAGAATGCGCGATTATGACTTCTAAGAGCGTTCCTCACCTGAAACTACCTTCATCTACTGATTGTCGATTTGGGGCCGCTGCAAGCTGCCGGAGAAGTCGACATAGACCGACTTCCACTCGCTGAAAACATCAAGGCAGGCGGTGGCCGCTTCGCGATGGCCGTTACCGGTTTCCTTAGTGCCGCCGAACGGCAGGTGTGTCTCGGCGCCGATCGTCGGAGCGTTGACGTAGAAGATGCCGGTGTAGACATCGCGCATGGCGGTGTAGGCGTTGTTCACATCCTGCGTGAAGATGGACGCCGAAAGACCATAGGGCGTGTCGTTGGCCATGGCAATGGCTTCATCCAGTGAACCACAAACAGCTATACCCAGCACCGGTCCGAAGATCTCCTCTTTCCAGATACGCATCGACTGAGTGACCTCGCCGAAAACGGTCGGCTGCAGGAAGAACCCTTTGTCGTAATCGCCGCCGGTCAGCCGTTCGCCGCCGGTGAGGAGTTTGGCTCCATCTTTCTTGCCGATCTCGACGTAACCTAACACGGTGTCAAGCTGAGCCTGGGAGATGGCCGGACCCATTTCGACCGATTCATCAAGGCCGTTGCCCACTTTCAGTTTGCTGGCGCGTTCCACGATCATGGACGTGAACTTTTCGACCACGTCCTTGTGACAAACGATTCGGCTGGTAGCCGTGCAGCGCTGGCCGGTAGTGCCGAACGCACCCCACAGGGCGCCGTCGACAGCAAGATCGAGCTTGGCGTCGTCCATAACGATCTGAACGTTCTTGCCACCCATCTCCAGACAACAGTGCTTGAAATCCGTCGCGCAGGCCTCGGAAACTTTGCGGCCCACCTCGGTCGATCCCGTGAACGAGACAACCCGCACGTTCGGGTTCTTGATAATCGGTGCGCCCAGAACCGAACCGGACCCGGTGACCATGTTGACCACGCCCGGCGGGATGCCTTCATCGTGGCAAG
>CBDUZQ010000065.1:0-10288 GCA_965371755.1 uncultured bacterium | reverse complement strand
GGATGGACACCGACGGCAGCATAGATCATCTCATGCGCTGTAGCCAGTTCCACCGAACGTCGCGATGAATCCAGATCGGCGCCGATGTTTACAATCGTATGAACGCCGGCATCCCGCGCGGCGGAGAGGACATCATCGAGACGATTGTGAAACGGCTCGAAATCCAGATGACAGTGGGAGTCGATCATTAACTAATAGTAGCGCCCGGCGGGAGGTCCCCGTCCGGAATCACCAGAGCCAACTTCTTGCCCTTACTGGCGGCCAACAACATGCCTTGAGAATCAACGCCGCGAATCGTGACCGGTTTGAGATTGGTAACGACGATGATGCTCATACCGGTGATTTCTTCCGGCGTGTAGTGTTTGGCAATCCCGGCCACAATTTGACGCTTCTCCTTGCCCAGGTCTATCTGGAGTTTCAGTAGCTTGTCGGCGCCTTCGACCGCCTCAGCCTCCAGCACTTTGGCCACGCGTATGTCTGCCCGCGCAAACTCGGAGATGTCCAGAAGGCCGTCATCTTCCGTTTCGACCGGCGACTCTTTCATAGGTGAAGTCTTAAGACGCGGGAAGACCGGTTCGTCGATGCTGATCTTCGCACCCGGCTGGAGATTGAAGAACTCACGCGCGCTGTCCAGCGTGAGAGTATCGTCGCCAAGCGACAGCACGGATCGTAACTGACGCATCTTGCTCGGCATCACCGGGAATAAGACCACCGACACGATACGCAGAATCTCACAACAAGCGTAGAGGACGCCGCCGAGTTCGTCGGTGCGGCCTTCTTTGGCTAGATTCCAGGGCGCCAGGTCATTAAAGAATTTGTTGGCCGCGCGCACCATGGTCATGGCCTCGCCGATAGCTTTCCCGATGTGAAAGTGGTTGATGTGTTCATGCACCGCGTTGGGCAGTCGCTCGGCCTTTTCAAACAGTTCCTGGAACCCGGCCAAGCCGTTGTGTGGTTTGGGCAGGTGTCCGTCGAAATTGACCATCACCATCTTGGCCACGCGCGAGACCAGATTGCCCAGGTCATTCGCCAAATCGGAGTTGTACTGAGTGACAAAGCGGCTGGCCTGAATGTCGCCATCGATACCGAATGGGTACTGGGTCAACAGCAGGTAACGGGCTCCGTCGGCGCCGAATTCGGCCACCATGTCATTGGGGTCTATCTTGGCTCCAAGCGACTTCGACATCTTCTGACCATCGACTGTGAAAAAACCGTGCAGAAAGATCGTGTCCGGCGTCTTCACACCGGCCGCCATCAGCATGGCCGGCCAATAGAGACAGTGAAATTTCAGGATGTCCTTGGCCATCAGATGGACCACTTCACCGCCCTGCCACCATTTGTCGAACTTATCCGGATCATCGGCGTAGCCCATGGCCGAGATGTAGTTGGATAACGCATCGACCCAGACGTATGCCACCTGAGACTCATCGAACGACAGCGGGATCCCCCATTTCACTTTTTCGCGCGAGAGCGAAAAGTCGGGAAGGTCCTGGTTGATCAAACCCAGCACCTCACGGCGACGCTCCTTCGGCAAGATCAGCATTTCCTCGGATTCGATTTTCTCTTTCAAAAGCGGCAGAAATGCACTGAGGCGAAAGAAGTAGTTCTTCTCCTTTAGCTTCTCCGGCGCTTTGAGATGGTCGGGGCATAGACCGTCGACCAGATCCTTCTCGGTGAGGAACTTCTCGCAGCCGGTGCAATAGAGACCCTCATAATAGTCAGAGTACACCACATCGCGACCATCAGCAGTCTTAGCCGCGCGCATAGCATCCAGAATTTTCCAAACCGCCTTTTCGTGTCGCTCGGAAGTTGTCCGAATAAAATCATCGTTGGCGATATCAAGATTCTTCCAGGCCTGCTGGAAAGTCTGAACGGTCCGATCACAGAACTCGATCTCCGACACACCGGCCTCGGCGGCCGCTTCGGCCACCTTGGAACCATGCTCGTCGGTACCGGTCAGGAAGAATGAATCACGACCGGCCAGTCGATGAAATCGGGCCAGGAGATCGGCCGCAATGGTGGTGTAGGCGTGGCCGATATGCGGTTTGTCATTCACATAGTAGATCGGTGTGGTGACGTAAAAGGGTCGCGGCAAAGGTTAGCTCCTCTCTGAGTCGGAATTGGACGAAGCTGCATCGTCCTTGTCCAGTGCTTCTTCTTTCGACAGATCGGTTGAAGTCCTTGGCCTTGAGGCAGAGTAGTTACGTCCCCCACCGCCTGCTTCAGGGGGCGGCGTTGCTTCAGGACTGACGAGGCCATCGGCCGGACAGTTGAAGCGTATATTTTCTTCACCTCGGATGATCGCTTCCTGGCGAAAGACATCGATCCGCTCGATAGTTCCTTCATCGCCGCTCTTTGTTTTGACGAAAGTACCAACCGGTGGAAATCGGCGCTTGCACTCCGAATAGAAGCCGGCCTCATAGCGCAGGCAGCACAGCAGCCGGCCACAGTTACCGGATATCTTGGCCGGATTGAGCGGCAGGTCCTGCTCGCGCGCGTGCTGAGTGGAAACCGGGGCGAAATCCCGGATGAAAGTATTGCAGCATTGTCGCAATCCACAAATACCGAAACCTCCGATACGACGAGCCTCGTCCCGGACGCCGATCTGGCGCAACTCGATGCGAGTCCGGTAGCACCCCGCCAATTCCTTCACCAGGTCCCGAAAATCAACCCGGTGATCGGCCGTAAAGAATATGGTCATCTTGTTGCCGTCGAATTGACACTCAACATCGATAATCTTCATCGACAAACCGTGTTTGGAGACTGTCTCCGCAATCTCCGATTTGAAGCCGGTCTCTTTTTGGCGAAGTTCGTCCATGGCCTCGACATCGTCCTCGGATGCCCGGCGCAGGATTGAGCGTGGTCGGCCCCGGTCGGCATAATCGACCTCCGCTCCTACTTTATTGTGTAAGACACCTGCGTCCTCCCCTCGTTCCGCCTGCACGATGACCAGGTCATTTGCCTTGAGGGAGTGATAGTAACTATTGAAAAAAAACTCTCTGCGCGAACCTTTGAATTCCACCAGATATAGTTCAGCCATGGGCCTGCTCCATTTTCTGTCGGCTCTCAGGCGGCGCTCTTAGCGGGCAGCTTCAATAGATGCCTTCAGTTTGAGCACCAGAGCCGTCAGTGAGCCAAGAATATGCACATTCAGACCCAGATCGGCAAGGCTAATCTTGATTTGCGCCGACATAGCGGCGGCCACGCGAGAATCGACAAAATGGGTCGACATACGCTTCAAGTCGGCAGCGAAGTCGATATTGGTCAACTCCTGCTCCTCACCGACCTGGGCAAAGCGGGAACAGTCGCGGATCAGCGATTGCCAAAGTCGCAGGATATCCTCGGCCTCACCCCTATCGCGTGGATTCACCAGTTCGGACAGGTGCGCCACTACCGACGGTGCATCCTCGATAAGAAGCGCCTTGAAGAGCATAAATCCAACGGCCCGTCGTGAGGTGTCGGATTCTTCGCCGCTGTCGATTAGTTCGATGGCCTGCCCCAGGGAACCGTCGGAAATGCGGGCAAGCAGCCGGGCGCGTTTCTCGCTAAGATCGTGGTTTTGAATGAGGTACTGTTCAATCGCATCAAGGCTAATCCGTTCCAGCCTGATTCTCTGTGCCCGTGACTGAATGGTCGGCAGCAGCGATTCCGGACGTTCGGCAGTGAGCACTATGACGGTGTCGGAAGGTGGTTCCTCGATCATTTTTAGAAGCGCATCAGCAGAATCGGCTCTCATCTTTTCCATACGATCGAACAGGGCCAGACGCGTAATACCGTCGGGCGCTTTGCGGCTGAGACTTCGCTTTATCTCGCGGGCGGTGGCAATCGGGATATTGGTGGTGGCCATGGCCGATAACCGGCAGAAAGGTTCCCGGCGCCTGTTGGCCAGGATTTCGTTGGTTAACTCAATAGCCTCACCCGGTTTTTTGACCGGCGGCAGCGGCAGGGCCACCAGAAGCCCCTGGAAATTGAGATTATTGATGGCGCGGCAATGACGGCAGGTTCCGCATGGTCGGAGTTCTCTATCGGGCAAACCCGAATGGACCGGCTGATCACAGTTGAGCAATGCCGCCAGGGCAACGGCCAGGGGCCAGTGCCCAAAGCCGTCACGACCATGAAACAGATAGGTTCCGGCTACCCGATCCGCGGCGAACGCCCGCGACAATATCGTCCAGGCTTTGGGCTGAAACTGTGTGATATCAAAAGGAGTCAAATTTGATCCATTTCACGGGGTCCAGCGGTTCTCGACCTAACCTCAATTCGAATTTCAGACGACCGTCACCAGCTACCGTCGCCAGTTTATCGGCGGCGTGGAGATACCGGCCGACCGTGACGGTGACGTTGGCCAGACCGGCGTAGGTACTGTAGTACTGGTCGCCATGGTCCAGGATAATGAATTTTCCGTAGCCGCGCAAATCCCCGATATAAGCAACTGTGCCCGATGCTACCGCGCTGACTTCGCGGCCGGGAGCAGCTTTGACGGTAATCCCCGGAGAGAACGACTTGAGCCTGGTCACCGGGTTTACCTTGGAACCGTAAGCCTCGACAATCTTCCCCCTGACCGGCGGCGGCAGGTGACCTTTCATCGTGGCAAACAGCGACGGCGACGCCGGTTGGTCGCCGGATCGGGGACGATGTTCTGTTTCCAGCCGGGCAAGGATCGCCTCCATCTCCTCAGCGGCCTGCTGCAGCATTATCAGGTGGTCGGCTTCCTCGGTCTTGCGGCGGCGCAGCGCCTGCAATCTTTTCTGTTCGCGTTCTTTTCGGCTCTTGTCGAGAGCAGTTGTTGTTTCCTTCTTCTTCTTCAGACCGGCGACACGGTCCTTCTCCCCGCTGTATCCCTCCAAAAGAGCGACCGATTCATCAAGAAAATCCGAGGCCGCAGCCACGTTGCCGGCCTCGAATCCGGCCACAGCGGTCAAGTACTTCACGCGACGATTCAACTCCAACTCCCGATTGGGGTGGTCTGAGGTCATCTCGGTGGGGCTGCGAGTTGCGAGATAGAAGCGGCGGATACCAGTGAGGAAATGTTGGCGCGTTTGCTCATGGTTGAGGTGACTCAGGTCCAACTGTTGTTCGGCAGAGATGATATCGCTTTTGACCCTCTTCAGTTTCTGATTGAGACGACCGATCACCTTTCGGTTTGAAGCGATTTTCTGGTCGTATTCGGAAATACTCCCCTGGACCCCCAACTCCTCGACCTTGAGAGAGTCAAGTCGGTTTTGTCCCTGCTCGACTTCGCGCTGGATCTGTTCGAGTTCCTTCTTCTGGTTGAGGATCTTCTCCTTCTGCCCCTGCGCCTGCGTTATCGTGAACAAGATCAGGGTGAAAGTAACTATGAGAGTTGTTATAATTCGTTGGATCATGCGTCTACTTAAGCATTCTCCTGATACCGAGATACCCGCTGATAAGTCCGATAACGGCAACGGCCGCAACAAACATAGCTATCTCGTTGAGTTCCGGCAACACCGGTTCGAACCTGGTGAATGAAATGCGTGATCGTACCCAGAGGATAGCTGCCCACCCGGCGGCGCCGGAAAGCCCGCTGATAAGCAAACCCTCCATTAGAAAGGGAGCGGCCAAAAACAGCTTGCCGGCGCCGAGGATCTGCATCTGGTAGAATCCGACAGCGCGGGTTTGGGTCATCAGGCGGATATTGTTGGCGGAACCGATCAGAGCCGCCAGCAGAATGAGGCCGCCGAGGATCATGCCCAGACTCAGGATGATAGCTCGGGTCTCTTCTGCTTTGGAAAGCCACCTTCGACCGTAAAAGACCTGGTCGACCTTCTCGAATTGAGACACTCTGCCCTCGATGACAGTCATCGCCGCCGTGGTCAGACTGGCCTCCTCAAAAGTCAGAAGATACGAAGCCGGCAGCGGGTTGGCACTGTCATATCCGGCCAGAAGATCGGTGCCGACCAGTTCGGCAAGCCGCTGTCGGGCCTGGGTGGCGGAAACAAATTCGACCGTGCAAACGCCCTCGATAACCTCAAGGGAGTCATGCAGAGCCAGTGCCGCCGATTCCGCAGTGGCCTGTTTAAGGAATAACTCCATCTCCAAATCGGACAAAAGGCGCGAATAGAATCTCTCGGATGTCCCGGCCGCGATCCAGAAAAGATCGAAAAGCAGAAACAGCAGGGTCAGCGACATCAGTGAACTGATCGTGGTACCCGCATGACCGATCAGGTTGCGAAAAAGTTCCTTGACGGTGTGCCAAAGCAATCTCACGACAGACACCCGTTTTCTATTTTCAGGAAATCGCTTTGCGGCAACTGCCTGGTTTCGGCCTGCGAGGTGAGGATTATCATCGACCGGCCCGACAGCGACATGCGTACCAGGTACTCGAACACGCGCTCATAAGTATCCGGGTCCAGACCGGCCGACGGCTCATCGATTATCATTAGCGGTTGGTTGGCGATGGATGCGCGGGCGAACTGAGCCAGGGTATACTCGACCCGGGTCAGGTGGCGCGGGTACAACGAGGCCTGTTTCAGCAGCTTGAACTCGACAAGCATCTTCATCAACCGTTCCTGGCACACCCGACGACGCTCGGAAGCCAGCACCAGGGGGAACATCACGTTTTCCGCAACTGTCAGCCTTGGGACGAGGTCAAAAACACCTCCGACACCGCCGATGCGGCGACGAATTCGCTTCAGCATCCGCCGTGGCCTCGGCCTCATACAGTGGCCGAACAACTCCACCGATCCGCTGTCGGGAAACCTGAGTCCAAGGATCATCTCAACCAGGGTCGTCTTGCCAGAGCCGGCCGCTCCTGATATAACTACCGACCGCCCCGCCGTCAGCTTCAGATTGACATCCTCGAAGATCGGCTCTCCGCGATCGGAAGTCATATAGACATTGTTACACTCAACGATTGACTCAGTAGACATAACGGTTGACCACGGAGGTTCCTCAACTTGGTTTGACATTGTCGGCCGGCCGCACTACCTTCACGGGCAATTAACATTCGGTAATCTTTACCGAACTAAAATTGTAAAAAGGCAATGGACAAAATGACAACTAAAAATCACATGATGAGAACTCTCATAATAGCGCTGGCCATCAGCGGCCAGGCTTGGGGCCAGGAGTGGCAGACCCTGAGCTTTCCCGATCCGGCCAACATCACCGGGATATGTTTCGTACATCCCGATACCGGTTTTGTTGTTACCAGCGTCGGTGGGATGGGGCGCACGTTCGACGGCGGTCAAACCTGGCGTCTGTTTCAGGTAACCAGAGGGGCCGCCCTTGAGGATGTGTCCTTTGTCAGCGGCAACCTTGGTTTTGTCTGTGGTCGCGCCGGATCGCTCTACCGGACAGTCGACGGCGGCCTCAACTGGGATAACAAATGCTTGAAGGATACCATTCCATGGTTGTTCGATGTGGAGATGCTCGATGCCGAAACTATAGTTGTTGCCGGCGCGACGCGAGCGGATGAAAAGCCGTTTGAGGGGCTTCTGCTGCGTTCATCCGACGGCGGCAAGAGCTTCACTGAACTGCCGGGAGTCGGGATAGGCTACAAGGAGTTCTTCTTTCGCCCTGGAGGCCCACTGTACTTGTTAGCCACCGGCAAACTAGCTACATCCGACGATCTCGGT
This sequence comes from uncultured bacterium, assembly GCA_965371755.1. Taxonomy (GTDB): domain Bacteria; phylum Zixibacteria; class MSB-5A5; order GN15; family FEB-12; genus JAJRTA01. The sequence goes on along the minus strand of CBDUZQ010000065.1, from coordinate 2,693 downwards.
GCCAGTTGGAAATCTAATCTGATAGGCTTACCCAAGCCGGGCAGGGCGCTGTCGTTCTCCGGTAAAAACGGGGTGATGGCCGGGCCCGGAGGCATGGTTGCCTTCAGTTCCGACAGCGGCCGCACCTGGCGCTCCAACGATCAAGCCGAAGACAAGGTGTTTGTCGCTGTCGAGATGATAGATGACAAAGTCGGATATATCGGCGGTCATCCCGAAGTTTTTCTCAAAACCGAGGACGGTGGGCGCACCTGGACAGACGAGGCTCCAAAGAGAAAATTCACGGTGCTCGATTTTTGTCTGATAGCAGATCGACTCTACGCCGTCGGCACGGGCGGCGCGATAGCTGTCAAGAAAGTGCGGTAGGTATCTCCGGTGGTCCGCAGCTTGCTATGGGATGTTCTGGCTCCACCATGAATGGTGAGCCACCCACGCCGCGTAGCCGTCACGAACTTGTGTGGGACGGCGGGCAAGCCCGTCTTTCGCGCTACGCACGCACTTGATGTCATCCTGAGCGCAGTCGAAGGGTGACGGCTTGATTCACTCCTCCGCCGTGCTCACTATCCGAATCGTATCCCGCGCGATGACCAACTCCTCGTTGGTGGGGATCACCATCACTTGCACCTTGCTGTCGGTGCGGGAAATGACGACTTCACCGCCGGACACTTCGGAGTTCTTTGCTTGATCGAGCTCCAGCCCCATCCAACTCATGTCTTCGCACGTTTTGGCTCTGACCGTAACTGAGTTTTCGCCGGCGCCGGCGGTGAACACCAGAGCATCCAGACCGCCCATAGCAGCCGCGTAAGCAGCGATGTACTTTTTCAGGCGGTAGCAGTAAACGTCGATAGCCAGTTGCGCGTTGGTATTGCCCTCAGCTGCGGCCTCTTCAATATCTCTCAGATCAGATGAAACACCGGAAATCCCCGAGAGGCCGGAGTGCTTGTTCAACAGGGTGTTGGCCTCGTGCAGGTTCAATTCCTCCCGCGCCATCACGTGCAGGATGATGGCCGGGTCAAGATCACCGGACCGAGTATTCATCATCAGTCCCTCCAGTGGCGTGAAGCCCATGGAAGTATCAACCGACACGCCCTGATCAATGGCCGCTACCGAAGCGCCGCCGCCCAGGTGACAGGTAACAATCTTCAACTCACTGACGGGCCGTTCCATGATTTCAGCGGCGCGGTCGCTGACGTACTTGTGCGAGGTCCCATGGAAACCGTAGCGGCGAATGCCATAGCGCTTGTAAAGCACATACGGGATGCCGTAAATATATGCGCGAGGCGGCATCAGATGATGGAAGGCGGTATCGAATACAGCGACGTGGGGAATACCCGGGAGCGTTTTCATGGCGGCGTTGATACCGCGGATGTTGTGCGGATTGTGCAGTGGCGCCAATTCGATCAGCGCTCGCAATTCGCCCATCAGGTCGTTCGTAATCAGCACCGAATCAGTGAACCGTTCGCCACCATGAACGACGCGATGGCCAACTGCATTGATCTCGGATTTATCCCTGATAACACCGTGATTCTCCGACAGAAGCATCGACACCACGTACTCAATCGCCTGGATATGATCGAGAATCTCGGCCGTGATCTTGACTTCAGTGCGGTCATGCGGCTTATGCGCAACAAGGGCGCCCGCCATGCCGATCCGCGAGATATTGCCCTTCGCCAGCGCCAACTCGCTTTCCGCATCGATCAACTGGTACTTGACCGATGATGACCCACAGTTGATGACCAGGATATTCATAATGTTGTCCCTCCCTGGGTGCTGCCACCGCCCAATGAATCATCATTGATCCGGTTCCCTTCCTCATCGTAGCGGAAAAACCCACGGCCGCTCTTGACTCCGAGACGTCCGGCCCGAACCATCTTCCGTAGTAACGGGCAGGGGTTGTACTTATGTTCGGAAAGCTCCGCCAGGAGATTCTCCATCCAGGACATGACGACATCCAGCCCCATCATGTCCGCCAGGGCCAGTGGCCCCACGTTGAACCCGAAGCCCAGTTTCATCGCCCGGTCGATATCCCGGGCCGAAGCGACACCCTCCATCAGAACGTGCATGGCCTCGTTTAGCAGCGGCACTATGATCCGAGTGGTCACGTATCCGGGGTACTCATTGACGGTGATCCATTGCTTGTCCAGCAGTTCGGCGAAAGCCACCGCCTTCTGGAAAGTCTCATCATCAGTCTTGAGTCCTTTGACGATCTCCACCAGCGGGATTTTGGTGACCGGGTAGAGAAAGTGCATACCGATGATTTTCCTTGGTCGCTCGGTAGCCGCCGCCACCTCCGAGATAGAAAGCGTGCCGGTGTTGGTGATCATCAGTACATCCTCACGGCAGAGGGAATCGAGCTTCGCAAACAAGTTGCGTTTCATCTCGAGGTCTTCGGGAATGCACTCCATTACGATCTCGGCATCTTCCGCCTGTGTCAGATCCGAAGTAGGAAAAACGCGAGCGAGGATTGCTTTCTTATCTGACTCCGTCAGGCCCCACTTATGTATCTCCCGCCCCATCGATTCGGAGATGCCTCTGATTCCGCGTTCGGCCAGCTTGGTTGTCTTGTCAACCAGCGTCACTTCCTCGCCCGAGGTGGCGATGGCTTCGGCCAGGCCCTGACCCATCACACCGGCGCCGATTATGATGATTCTTGTAGCTGCCATTGTCTTCTGTCATCCTTCTTTGTCATTTTCGTC